>NZ_AFOC01000001.1:0-95370 GCF_000224455.1 endosymbiont of Riftia pachyptila (vent Ph05) | reverse complement strand
GCGTGAGGTGCGCTCTGGGCCGCAGATTACCCAGCCGCTCTACAGTCAGCCAAGTGCGGGTTTTGCCCAGGAGGCGAGCGGCTTCAATCTGGGTCAGCGGGTGGTACACCCCAAGTTTGGCGAAGGGGTGGTGCTCAACGCCGAGGGCCAGGGGCGTTCGGCGCGGGTGCAGGTCAACTTTGAGACAGAAGGGAGCAAGTGGCTGGTGGTGGCCTACGCCAATCTCTCCCCTCTGTAGCTGAAAAATTCGGAAGATCTGCCGATTAGATGCTGAGTAGTAGGCTGAAACTTGTCTCAGGTGGCAGCAATGAGTCGGGGATTGAGATGATGGAACAACCGCTGGAAAAGAGTCTGGAAGAGGCTGAAGTTGAGGTGGTGCTGAGAGGGATTCGTATCCCACCCCAGCCGCAGATCCTGGTGGATCTGCATATGCAGATGGCGATGCCCGACTTTTCTCTGGCGGATATCGCTGAGTTGATCTCACGAGATGTCGGGCTCTCCGGCCTTGTGATGAAGGCGGTTAACTCCCCAGTGTTTGGCATGTCGCGCACGGTCAGCTCGATCGATCATGCTATCGGTCTGTTGGGACTCAACAGCCTGGTCAACATTATCAATGCGGTCTCCCTGCAGCAGACTATCGCTGACCAATCGGCAAAGACCCTGAACGCATTTTGGGACAATGCCAGCGATGTGGCGGTGACGAGTGCTGCGATCTCCCGGCGCCTTGATCTGGGATCGGCCGAAGAGGCCTATACCCTAGGCCTGTTCCACAACTGTGGTATCCCGTTGCTGGCGCAGAAGCATGATGATTATCTCAATACGATTGGCCAGGCCTATCAGATGACCGATCAGCGGGTGACCGATTTTGAAAATCAAATGATAAATTCCAACCATGCGGTGGTGGGATATTACGTGGCACGCTCATGGAAGCTGCCGCTCTATCTCTGTGAGGCAATCGCCGAGCACCATAAAGCCGATCTCAGCCTGCAGAGTGATGAGATCAGCCAGGCCAACAAAAAAAACCTGCTTGCCATCCTCAAACTGGCGACCCACCTCTGTGCCACCTACCGTGTGATTGGCAGCAGCGGTGTCGATCACGAGTTTGAGAGCTACGGACAGCCGGTACTGGAGTATCTGGGTATGAGCCAGATCGATCTGGCCGACCTGCGTGACGATCTGATCGACATGGGTCTGGTCACACTCTGATCCGCGCATCCTCCTTGCCAATGACTGAGGCCAATCCCTGTGCTGCGGGCAGACATCTGCTTTAGTCATGCAGTGATAAATCGAAGGCGCTAGAATGGGCACCTTGCCATCGTTGGGCATCTGACTGGAGGATAACTGATGAAGCGTCGCGAGTTTATCAAGGGGCTGGGAGCAGGTGCGCTGGTGACCGGTGGTGCACTGGGTGCTGTGTCACAGGCACAGGCCAAGTCGACTATCAAATGGAAGATGGTCACTACCTGGCCGAAGAATTTCCCCGGCCTGGGGACTGGCGCCAATCTGCTGGCCAAGCTGATCACCGAGATGAGCGGTGGGCGGTTGCGGGTCAAGGTCTACGGCGCTAAAGAGCTGGTGCCTGCCTTCGAGGTGTTCGATGCGGTCTCCCGCGGCACCGCTGAGATGGGGCACGGTGCGGCCTACTACTGGAAGGGCAAGAGCGAGGCGGCGCAGTTTTTCTCCACCGTGCCCTTCGGTATGACCGCGCAGGAGATGAACGGCTGGATGTACTACGGCGATGGCCTCAAGCTGTGGCGTGAACTCTACGATGGTTTCGGTCTGGTGCCTGCCCCCGCCGGTAACACCGGGGTGCAGATGGGCGGCTGGTTCAACAAACAGATCAACAGCGTCGATGATCTGAAGGGGCTGAAGATGCGCATCCCCGGCCTCGGCGGCGAGGTGCTGCGGCGCGCTGGCGGCACCCCGGTGAATCTGCCCGGCGGCGAGCTCTTCACCTCGCTCAAATCCGGTGCTATCGACGCCACCGAGTGGGTCAACCCCTACAACGACCTCGCCTTCGGCCTCTTCAAGGCGGCCAAATACTACTATTACCCCGGCTTCCATGAGCCCGGCACCACCCTCGAGGCGATCATCAATAAAGAGGCTCTGCAGACGCTGCCGAAGGATCTCCAGTCGATCGTGCTGAATGCCTGTAAGGTGGTGAATCAGGAGATGCTGGCGGAATACACCGCGCGCAACCCGGCGGCGCTGCGCACGCTGGTGGAGAAGCATAAGGTCGATATTCGTAGCTATCCTGACGATGTGCTGGCGACTCTGCGCAGATACTCTGAAGAGGTGGTGACTGAGCTGGCCGCCAAGGATGCCTTCTCGAAGAAGGTTTTCGACTCTTACAGTGCCTTTCTCAAGGGCTCTCGGGAGTGGGGCGGGATCTCCAACCTGTCCTATCTGATGGCCCGCGACAAGGTTTGATAATTTTGCTTTGGCCGCCCTGGCCTGATCTGGCCGGGGCGGCTCGTTCCTATCCATCAGCATGATCGACTCACTGCCACCGCTCTCTCTTTACATCCACATCCCCTGGTGTGTTCGCAAGTGCCCCTATTGCGACTTCAACTCCCATCAGGTGAGGGAGGCGCTGGATGAGCCGCCCTATATCGATGCGCTACTGGCCGATCTGGAGCAGGATCTGAAGCAAACGGGTGGGCGGCCGCTCCATTCAATCTTCATCGGTGGTGGTACCCCCAGCCTCTTCTCACCGGGGTCGATAGCTGCACTGTTGGCAGGAGTGATGGCGCGGGTTGAAACTGAGCCGGAGCTGGAGATCACCCTGGAGGCGAATCCAGGCACCCTGGAAGCGGACAACTTCAGCGGCTATCGAGATGCGGGGGTGAATCGCCTCTCGGTCGGGGTGCAGAGCTTCGATACTGCCAGACTGCAGGCGCTGGGGCGCATCCATGATCCAGATCAGGCGATGCTGGCGGTGGAGCGGGCCCGGCAAGCGGGTTTCAGCCGCATCAATCTGGATCTGATGTTCGGTCTGCCGGGGCAGACGTCGGCCTCAGCAGCAGAGGATCTGAGCATCGCGTTGCAGCTCGATCCTGGCCATATCTCCTACTATCAGCTGACCCTGGAGCCCAACACCCACTTCCATCAGTTTCCACCAGCGCTGCCTGATGATGAGCTGATCTGGGAGATCCACTCCCAGGGGCAGACTTGTCTGGCTGAGGCGGGTTATCTCCAGTATGAGATCTCGGCCTATGCGCGCCCTGGCGAGCGCTGTCGGCACAATCTCAACTACTGGTGCTTTGGTGACTATATCGGTATCGGTGCTGGTGCGCACGGCAAGCTCACGCTGGCGGACGGGAGGATTCTACGCAACTGGAAGCAGCGTCGTCCGCAGGCCTATCTTGCTGCTGCATACGGGGCTGGCGCAGTTCAGGGGGAGCGTTGGCTGGAGAGAGATGACCGGCTGCTGGAGTTCATGATGAACGCGCTGCGCCTGAATGAGGGTTTTTCACTGTCGCAATTTGAGGCGCGAAGCGGATTATCCCGACGGCAGCTGGACGAGGCGCTGGCAACTGCCCAAGCCCGGGAGTTGTTGTTGCGGTCCGGTGAACAGATTCGCCCCAGTCTCCGAGGGCATGCCTTTCTCAACGATCTGCTCGCGATATTTACTCCGCAGTAGG
Organism: endosymbiont of Riftia pachyptila (vent Ph05); assembly: GCF_000224455.1. Lineage (NCBI taxonomy): Bacteria > Pseudomonadati > Pseudomonadota > Gammaproteobacteria > endosymbiont of Riftia pachyptila. The sequence goes on along the minus strand of NZ_AFOC01000001.1, from coordinate 91,726 downwards.
CTGGTTTATTTTGTAAACTACTGATATATGTCAGTGAAAAGGCCGTTCACTGGTTGTCCACTGTGATAGCACAGGCACTTTTCAGATGGACGGATGCTAGACTGTCGCCGGCTGATTATCAGGCTATAAATACCCGATAATTAAATGGTTTCTCTTCTAATTGGCAAACTAAGCGAGCAATGAACTCACAGACAAAACAACCCACACTCTTTTGTGAGATGTCCCAATGCTGGGGCGGTGATGCTGCTGTTGAGTGCAGCAGTTGCGGACTGGATCCACTCTGTGCACTGGTTGATTACGGTACAAATGACTCGGCCGCAGTTGATGAGATCCTGTTGGCGAATCGCGCAGTTGCCAAAGGGGAGACACTATTCCGGGTTGGAATGCCGTTTTTCTCCATCTTTTCTGTCAAGTCGGGCGCATTTAAAACGCTGTTGCCGTCCAGCCACTCGGCAGATCAAATTATTGGCTTTCACTTGCCGGGAGAGTTGATGGGGGTGGAAGGTATTGCCCAGGCGCGTTATCCGTTTACCGTGCGCGCTTTGGAGGTGAGTCATATCTGTGAGTTGCGCCTCGACCGGCTGAATGCACTGCTTGATGATAAGGAGCGGGTGCAGCAGGCGATTATCTCGATGCTGAGTGGAGAGGTGGCATTCCAATACTCCCTGACGGCGGAGCTGATTCGTCAGTCTGCCGAGGGGCGTGTAGCGGCCTTTCTGCTCAATCTCTCCCGGCGGCTTGTGGGGCGGGGCTTTTCCGGTTCAGAGTTCAACCTGCCAATGTCACGGGTCGATATTGGCAACTTTCTCGGCCTGGCGCCTGAAACCATTACCCGCTTTCTCAAGAGCCTGGAGCGCAAGGGGTTGATCGAGATCAGACGTAAAAGCCTGAAGATTCTTGACGAGGGAGGCGTTGCGGCGCTGGCAGAAGCTGGAGAGTGACCCGGCCGTTGCAGAGCCGTTGAGGGTGATCTCTTGCTCTGCAAGTAGGCCGGGCTGGCGCTGGGCGAGCCGGATTATAGCGCCAATGGTCGGTAGACTACTGCCTTATTCCTCCATGCGGCATTTTTCAAGGAAGTTATCCAGCCCGATCTCCTCCGCATATGCCTTGAGTACCTTGGGGCGGGGGCCTTTCTCTTTCACTACGATAATCTGATCCGGGTTGTCGGGCAGATTGCCATAACGGCCCGCAGGGATCTTGATGCTTGGTTTGGCTTTGGCGCGAACACGGCGGCGTTTCTTCACCGTTTTCTTTTTCACCGTGACGGCCTGCTTCGACTCCTCGCCTTTTTTCTGCGCCTTATCGAGGCGGGCTACTACCCTGCGTGCGACCTTGATGTTGTGAATAATAAAGTCATCCAAGCTCAGGCCGGCTTGTTGCAGAACGTCGAGAATAGACTGCTGGGTCGTTTCCAGCGCCTGTTTCTGTTGCTCCTCTTTTGCCTGCTGTGCTTTTAGTTTTTCAAGTCGCGTGGATAATGCTTCAATCTCTTTTTCTGTTTTTGTTGCCATCTGTTTGCCAACTCCAAAGTTAAATAGAAAAGTGATTCTACGACGTAATTAATAATTGGGGAAGTAAGACAATTAATTTAATAGCATATAATTGCTTAACTGAAAGGGGGCCACTGTATGAAAGCCTATAAACCTATCCCCTGTATGTTGCATGAGCAGTTCGAATTTGCCGCATTGAAAATGAGATATATAGAGTTGGTTTGGTTAGATGAAGGTGGCACTGAAAGATCGATAAAGGTGAAACCTATCGATCTATTTGCAAAGCAGGGGGCTGAGTATCTAAAGGGTAAGACGTCGGCTGGAGAAATATGTCTTCTCCGGCTTGATCAAATAAAATCACCTGTCTGGGCAGAAACCGGCGAGCCGTTACTGGGTTCCCGGGATTGAGAGGGGATGCAGCGCTTACGCTATTAATTCCCGAAGTGCGTAGTTCCTCAGAGTTATGCCCATAGGAAAATCATTCTGCGACAGCCGGCAAGATTCGATGGTAATGTGCAGAAAAGTAATCGGTTTATTCCGAATGAAGAAGACACGACTCGACAAGATGGACTTTGATGCCATGTGCTCGGCTGCCTCGGCTGACCCGGAGGGCTTCGAACAGCTGCGTCAGGAGGCTATCGAAAACCTGATCAGTCAGGCCCCGCAGGAGCGCCAGAAACAGTTGCGCAGCCTGCAGTGGCGCATCGACCAGGAGCGTCGAAATGGATCGCCGCTGAGCGCCTGTGTACGCATATCGCGTATGATGTGGGTGCGCCTGGCCGGTAGCAATGGCCTGCTGGATCGTCTCGAGCAACTACAACGGTGCTGGAATGAAGGTGAGAGCCCGGCTCCCGAGCCGAGCGCCAAGATTCTCAATTTCCCCCCATCGTTGGGTGATGGCTAACAGGGCCTTGCCAAGTCCAGCCATTTCTTTTACTATTGCGCGCCTTCTCCGCCAGACTGGCGGTAAATCATAGTTTTCTGAATGGGTCTGACATGAAAGCGGATATCCATCCTCGATACGAGGAAGTCAAGGTCGTTTGTAGTTGCGGAAGTGAATTCACCACGCATTCCACTCTGGGTAAGGAAGAGCTCCATGTGGAAGTTTGCTCCGCCTGCCATCCTTTCTTTACCGGCAAGCAGAAGATTCTCGATACCGCTGGCCGGGTAGACAAGTTTCGCAGAAAATACGGCCGTTAGATCTCAGCTGGGGCGCTCCGCGGTCGAAAAATCGCACAGGAGACTCCGGTTTTTTGATGATGGTCTGCAGAGGGCCCCTCTGGCGGGGCTTTTTCTGTGCCTGCTGTTTTTTCTCCTTCCCTCTTTTGTAGCGGCTAGCTGCCTGTCATTCAAGTTGCCCACTCCGCCGGTTAAAGTGGCGAAGGTCTTCGATGGCGATACCCTTGAGCTTAAAGATGGCCGGCGTATCCGTCTGATCGGCATCAACACACCCGAGATTGGTCACCAGGGCAGGAGCGACGAAACGGGTGCCAGAGCAGCGCGACGGCTGCTGCAAAGCTTGCTCGAGGCCTCCGCTCAGCGTATCTACCTGAGGTCAGGTGAAGAGCAGCAGGACCGTTACCATCGCCACCTGGCTCACCTCTATAATGCCGACGGCGAAAACCTTACCGAGCGCCTGCTCGCTGCCGGAGTCGGTCTGCAGATCGCCATCCCGCCAAATCTCCAAAACCTCGACTGCTATGGCCAAGCGGAGGCAGAGGCCCGGGCTATGGGCAGAGGACTCTGGAAAGGCTCAGATTTTCCCCTCGATGTCAGTCGCCTGAGGGCCCGGGAACGTGGTTTTTATCTGTTGCGAGGGCAGGTGGCGCGTGCCAAGAGGGAGCGTGACAGAATCTGGATTGATCTTCAGGGAGGGGTAGCGCTGTGGGTCCACAATGATGAGCTGCCCTATTTTGTCGATTTCAAACCGGAGTTGCTGGCAGGGCGACCGTTGGAAGTGCGCGGCTGGCTCTACCCCGGCAAGGGCGGTTTGCGCATGCGGTTACACCATCCGGCAGCGATTCGGTGGCTGGACCGGTGAGGCGCGCCTAAGGTTATTTTCGCGGTGGCAGTTTGATCTGTGTTGCGGGGGGTGAACAGCTGCCCTGTTCCGATTCGCAGGCGCCGTTACCGCAGGCGCCGCAGCCTGCCTTATAGCCCCGATAGCTGGGGTCCTGTCGCTTCAGCCAATCCTGGAATATGATCCAGCCGCCGCAGAGTGCGGCGAGGCCAAGCAGTGCTAATAGATGGGTCCACATAATGAGATCCCCTCAGGATGAGCTGAACAGACCGGCAAAGCCCATGAAGGCCATCGAAAGGATGCCGGCGATGATCAGATTAATGGCGGTGCCGCGGATCAGCACCGGCACGTCGACGATCTCTGTCTCTTCGCGCATCCCGGCCATCAGGACCATCGCCAAGGTGAAGCCGGCACCGGCACCAAGTGCAAAGGTTACCCCTTCGAGAAAACCATAGCCGCGGTTGGTGGCGAAGATCGCCAGACCGAGGATGGCGCAGTTGGTGGTGATCAGCGGCAGGAAGATACCTAGTGCCTTGAACAGGGCTGGGCTGAGCTTCTTGATCGCCATCTCGATGAACTGCACTGTGGAGGCGATTACCACGATGAAACTGATCAGTCGCAGATAGGGAGCGTAGATCAGTACATAGGTGTTAAGAAACCAAGAGCAGATGGCGGTGATCAGCAGCACGAAGGTGGTTGCGAGACCCAGCCGGAAGGAGGTCTCGAGCCTGCCGGAGACGCCTAGAAAGGGACAAAGGCCAAGGAAGTAGGCGAGCACGAAGTTGTTGACCAACATCGCGCCGATGAATATCCAGATCAGATCTTGCATCAGACGTTCCCCCGCTCAGTCGCCACCACCTGTTCCAGGAACTGCCGGCGCCGCGCGGTGACCCAGTTGAAGAAGAGCAGGATCAAGCCCAGAGTCAGGAAGCCGCCGGGCGGCAGGATCATGATCACCCAAGGATCGAAGTTGACACCGAGCAGGTCGATGCCAAACAACGAGCCGCTGCCGAGGATCTCACGGATGCTGCCCAGCACCAGCATCGCGAACAGGAAGCCACCGGCCATGCCGATCGCATCCATTACCGCAAATCGCACGCTGTGCTTGCCAGCGAACGCCTCCTGGCGACCAAGGATCATGCAGTTGGCAACGATCAGCGGGATAAAGGCCCCCAGCTCTTTGTGGATCGCCGGCACCAGCGCCAGCAGAGTGTAGTCGATCACCGTGACAAAGGTGGCGATGATGATGATATAGAGGGAGATCCGCACCTGTTTCGGGATCAGGTTGCGAAACAGCGAAACCAGTGCGCTGGAGCCGACCAGCACAAACAGTGTCGCCAGCCCCATCGTCATGGCGTTGATTGCCGAGTTGGTCACCGCCAGCATCGGGCACATTCCCAGCACCTGCACGAATACCGGGTTGTCGCGCCAGATGCCCTTGATCATCTCATCGTAGGCGGAGGCATCTTTTCCTGAAATGGCCATAACTCTTTAACCTAAAGGTAACAGCTGTAGATCCGGCTTGAGCCGGACATATCCGCCTAAAGGCAGACCTACAAACGTTTATCCCACTTGGCGTGGGCCCCGTTGATGATACGCACCACCGCCTTGGAGGAGATGGTTGCACCAGTGATTGCATCGATCTCGTAGGGCGCCGATTTGCTGCCCTTCTTCACCGCCTTGATCTGCGGGTCCACCGCCAAGCCATCGAAGTTGGCAACGAAGTCCTTGTCCTTAAAAATCTTGTCGCCCAGGCCTGGGGTCTCACGGCTATCCAGGATCTCCATGCCAACGATCTTGCGCTGCTCCGGCAGATAGCCGTAGAGTAGCTTGATGGTGTCCTGAAAGCCCGGCCCCTCGCCGGCCACCGCATAACCGACCAGATCGCCCTGCTGATTGTAGCCGCCGTAACCGTATCCTCGTGGCGCCCTCCTGGGTGCGTTCGCTCAGCCCGCCATCGCTGTATTGCAGCTTCTTCATGCTGGCCACGCCGGGCAGCACCTTGAACACCGCCGCCTTCAGCTCCGCCGCCTTGTTGGCGGTGATGGTCGGTAGGGTTGCCTCAAAGATGCTGATGATCACCAGCCCCGAGATCAGCCCGGCAAAGGCGACCGAAAGCGCTAGTTTCTGTGGGCTGGGTTCGGCCACCTGTGGTGTCTGCTGCTGCATACTCATGAACGTTCCACTCCCCGGCCAAAGACCCGTGGTTGAGTGTAACGGTCGATCAGCGGCGTCGCCGAGTTCATCAGCAGGATCGCGTACATCATCCCCTCCGGCATGCCGCCGAAGACCCGGATTAACACCACCAGAAAGCCGATGCCGGTACCGAAGATAAGCAAGCCTTTCGGTGACAGTGGCGAGGTCACCGGGTCGGTGGCCATGTAGATCGCCCCCAGCATCATGCCGCCGGAAAACAGCGTAAACAGCGGGCTGGGGAAGCGTGCGCTATCGACCATAAAAAGGATCAAAGAGAAGAGTCCGGCGGTGACAAAGATGCTGACCGGAATACGCCAGTCGAGATCGCGTCGCCACCAGAGCCAGAGCCCGCCGAGCATCAGCAGCAGGCCACTAGTCTCGCCCAGCGAGCCGGCGGTGTTGCCGATGAACAGTGACCAGAACTCGCTGGATTGGTGCTCAAATTTCATCATGCCGAGTGGGCTGGCGGTGGTGAGGCTGTCCCAGGTCCCCTGCATCAGCGGCGCAGCGAAGGTGCTGGAGTAGAGGTCGAAGAAGTGCTCAGGGCCCTGAGCCGGGTACCAGGTGGTCATGGCGATGGGGAAGGTGCCGAGCAGGAAGGCGCGTCCCACCAGTGCTGGATTGAACAGGTTGTTGCCCAGTCCGCCCCAGATCACCTTGCCTAGACCGATCGCCACCATCCCGCCGAGGAACGCCTGCCAGAGCGGCAGCGCTGGCGGCAGGGTCAGTCCCAGCAGCAGCCCGGTGAGCGCGGCACTGCCATCGCCCAGTGCTACCTTGCGCGATTCTGCCGGGGTGAACACCCACTCGACCATCACCGCACCGGCGATGCAGGCGAGCAGCACCAGCAAGGCGCTGAGGCCAAAGAACCAGAGCCCAGCCAGGGTGGCGGGCAGCAGCGCATACCAGACATCGCGCATCGCGCTCGGGGTGGTCATCCCCTGGGCTAGCAGCGGCGCTGGTTGCACCAGCAGTTTTGGGTCGCGTTGCTGCTTCATTCGCTATGACTCCTGCGGTGCTGGTGGCGCAGATTATCCTTGGCAGTGCGGATGTGCTGCACGATAGGGATCGATGAGGGGCAGGCAAAGGTGCAGGCGCCACACTCCACACAATCGAGCACATTGATCTCCTTCATCTCGTCGTAGAGCCGCGCCTTGGCGAGGCGGGCGAAACGCGATGGATTGAGAAAGTAGGGGCAGGCATCCAAGCAGCGGCCGCAGTGGATGCAGGGGTATTCGCGCGGGCGGCTGGTCTCTGATTCGGTGAAGGCGAGCACCCCCGAGGTACCCTTCAGTACCGGTACATCAAGGCTGGCGATCGGCGCGCCCATCATCGGCCCGCCGGAGATCACCTCACGGGTGTCGTCGCTCAGGCCGCCGCAGAACTTGAGTAGATCGCGCAGCGGTGTGCCAAGTGGCACGATCAGATTGGCCGGATAGTTGATGCCGGGGCCGGAGACGGTCACCACCCGCTCGATCAGCGGCATGCCGCTGTCGAACCAGTCTGCGATGGCGACCACCGTGCCCACGTTGTTGACCACGATGCCGCAGTCCCGCGGCAGCTGGCCAGCCGGCACCTCGATATCGTAGATCGCCTTGATCAGCATCTTCTCCGCGCCCTGCGGATACTTCATCGGCAGGCCAACAATATCGACCGGCTCGTCTCCCAGCTCCGTCTGCAGGGTCGCGATGGCATCGGGCTTATTGTCCTCCACACCGATGGTGGCGCGACGGGCGCCGAGCTTGCGGCGCACGATCTCAGCGCCGCGGATCACTGCCGCCGGGCGTTCCACCATCAGGCGGTGGTCGTTGGTCAGATAGGGTTCGCACTCGGCACCGTTGATCAAGATGTTGTCGATGCGCTGGCCCTCGGGGATCGAGAATTTAACATGGGCCGGGAAGGCCGCGCCGCCCATGCCGACAATGCCGGCGCGCTGCACCTGTTGGATAAACTCATCGATGGAGAGCGCCTCCCAGTCAACCGGTGGCTGTGGCTGAAACTGCTGGGTGGCATAAGGATCGGCCTCAATCACAATCGCCGGCTTGAAGCTGCCGTCGGTATACCGGCAGGCCTCGATCGCAGCGACCCGGCCCGTCACCGGGCTGTGTAGTGCGGTCGACATGAAGGCGCCGGGTTCGGCGATCAGCTCGCCGCGAGTGAGGCTCTGCCCCTTCTCCACCACCGGCTTGGCCGGCACCCCGATGTGTTGCCCCAGCGGCATCACATAGCGTTCGCTAAACGGCACCCGCTGGATGCGCAGATCCACCGTCTGCTGCTTGTGCGGATCTGGGTGTACGCCGTGGCGGAAGGTGCCTTTCAGATTGAATAGAGTGCCTAACAGAGACATAGCGATACTGCGGTGCAAGCCAAATGAGCGCCCTAGTTTAGCAAAATTGGTTGGCCACGACCGCCCGGCAAAGGGCGAGAAAGGGCACAAAAAAAGATAGAATCCTGATTCTAACAGAGAGGAGAAGCGCGATGAGTAATGCGGCTGAAGAGTCGGTTAAACGATTCTGTGATGGCTGCTCCTGCTCCCAGGCGGTGCTGAGCAGCTACGCCGATCGCTACGGTCTGGAGCAGACAGTGGCGATGCGTATCGCCGCTGGGTTGGGCGGCGGCCTGGGGCGCATGGGTGGCACCTGCGGTGCGCTGACCGGCGCAGCGCTGGTGTTGGGGCTGGAGAATGGTTCGCCGGATCGCATCGACAAGCTCGCCAAGAAGGCAACCTACGACGCGGTGGCTGAGCTACAACGACGTTTCAGTGAGCGCCACGGTTCGATCCTCTGCCGCGATCTGCTACAGCATGACCTGAGCATCCCGCAGCAGTATCTGGAAGCCAAGGCTCTGGACCTCTTCAAGACGGAGTGCCCTGCCTTTGTCGAGACTACGGTGGAGATCCTCGACGATCTGTTGCAGTAGGCTCGAGGCCTCCTATCACCCAGACAGAAGAAACAAAATTATGCAGCAAAAGATCCTTACTATGCTCGACCTGCAGGCGGCGATGAACGCACGGGTCAACCCGCAGTGGCGCGCCGCCAACCTGCCCTGGTACCGGGCGATCTGGACCGAGTGCGCCGAGATGCTCGACCACTACGGCTGGAAGTGGTGGAAACATCAGAAACCGGATATGGAGCAGGTCCATCTGGAGCTGGTCGATATCTGGCACTTTGCTCTGAGCGACCTGCTGATGCGTGGCGACAGTCCCGAGCAGATCGCAGCGCAGACCCAGGTTGCGCTGGCCGAGCCGACCGAGTGCGACGACTTCCGTGAGTCGATCGAGCAGATGGCGCAGCGCTCGATTGCTAGCCGCTCTGCCGATATCCGCCTGTTCGCTGCGATGATGCAGCTCGCTGAGCTCGACTTCGACAAGCTGTTCAAGACCTACGTGGGCAAGAACGTACTCAACTTCTTCCGCCAGGACCACGGCTACAAAGAGGGCAGCTATATCAAGGTCTGGCAGGGCCGTGAGGACAATGAGCATCTGGCGGAGTTGCTCGCCACGATTGATGCCGAGAGCCCTAGTTTCTCTAAGGATCTCTATCAGCGGTTGGCTGATGTCTACCCTGGCTAGACTGCTATAGTCACCAGATAGATCACAACCAAGAAATTTCACTAAATGACCGAGAGTTCCGGGGATGATGTTGCGACTCCTGAGGAAAGGGATGAACTGATCTTTGCGCAGGATGAGGTGCAGCAGGAGCTGGTGGAGAGCGGCCAGCACAATCCACCCTGGAAGGTGTTGATCGTCGACGATGAGCGCGGAGTGCACGATGTCACCCTGCTGGCGCTGCGCGATTTCCGCTTCCATCAACGCCGCCTCGAATTTCTGCACGCCTACTCTGCTGCCGATGCCCGCGCACTGCTGGATGAACACTCCGACACGGCGGTGATCCTGCTCGATGTGGTGATGGAGGCAGATGACGCTGGGCTGGCCTTGGTTAGCCACATCCGCGAGCAGCTGGGCAACCGTTTTGTGCGCATCATCCTACGCACCGGCCAGCCGGGCCAGGCCCCCGAGGCGCGGGTGGTCGAGCAGTATGACATCAACGACTACAAGGAGAAGACCGAACTCACCGCACAGAAGCTGACCACCAGTCTCTATGCGGCGCTGCGTTCCTACCACGATATCATCAGCCTGGAGCAGAACCGGCGTGGCTTGGCGCGGGTGGTGGCCTCCACCGCCTCAATCATCCAGATTCGCGACCTGGACCACTTCCTCAGCGGTCTGCTGATGCAGGTAGTATCGGTGTTGGGACTCGATCAGGATGCCTTCATCGGTGTGGTCTCCGGCTTTATTGCCGGCCCCCCCTGTGCAGCGGATGAGAGCCTGCTGCGGATCTTGGTCGGGGTGGGGAGTTTCGAGGCCAAGCAGGGCCAGTGTGTCGACCAGGTGCTGGAGCCGGAGGATCTCACACTGTTGCGGCGCAGCCTGCAATCAGACCATCCGCTGCATCAGGATGGCAGCTACGTGTTCCGTTTCGATGGCTGCAAGCAGGGCAACGGGGTGGTCTTTGTGACCGGATGTGATGGGATCGGCAGCAGCGCCCTGAATCTGGTGAAGCTATTCTGCTCCAGCGCCTCAGTGGCCTATGAGAACGTCAACCTCTACCACGAGATCGAGGACACCCAGCGGGAGATCGTCTTCATGCTCGGTACGGTGGCCGAGTTTCGCTCCCGCGAGACCGGTAACCATGTGCGCCGGGTGGCTGAGTATGTCGGCCTGCTGGCGCACCATTGGGGGCTCGAACCGACAGAGGTCGAGCAAGTGAAGCTGGCAGCGCCACTGCACGACATCGGCAAGATCGCGATCCCCGATCAGATCCTCAACAAACCCGGCCGCCTGACACCTGAAGAGTTCGAGATCATGAAGAGCCACGCCCGCATCGGTTATGAGATGCTGAAAGGCTCTTCACGGCCGATCCTCAAGTCGGCCGCGATTATCGCCCGTGACCACCAGGAGAAGTGGGACGGTAGCGGCTATCCGGCTGGCGCCAGCGGCGAAACGATCCACCTCTATGGTCGCCTCACCGCAGTGGCCGATGTGTTTGATGCTCTCGGCAGTGATCGTTGCTACAAGCAGGCGTGGCCGCTAGAGCAGATCATTGACTATTTCAGCGAGCAGCGCAGTCGGCACTTCGATCCGCGGATCACTGATATCCTGCTACAGAATCTCGACGAGTTTCTCGTGATTCGCGAACGCTACCGGGATGATGTAAACCCGGCCTATACCCCGTTCAGCCATACGGAGTAGGTCACCCTAATGCGACGACTCGGCCTGCTGCTTTTCATGGTGCCCTGGCTGTTGTTGCCGGCCCGGGCCGCCGATCGGTCAGTACGACTGGTGGATGATGAGTGGCTGAGCGGTCGATCGGGGCAGGCTGAGCTGCTGATTCTGGATGTGCGAGAGCCCCAGGCCTACCAGCAGGGACATCTCCCGGGGGCGGTCAACCTGCCCGTCAACTCGATCTTCGGCCTTGATCCTCGTTCCGACCTGATGGCGCCCACTAGCACCATCCAGCGCGTCTTCAGCACTGCCGGCATTGATGTCAGTCAGCAGCTGGTGGTCTACGATAGCGGCACCTTCATCGATGCTGCTCGCCTGATCTGGATTCTGGAGGTGCATGGACATGCTCGGGTGGCCCTGAAGAATGGAGGCTATGAGTCCTGGCTTGCGAACGGGAAGGCGATCAGCTTCGAGGCAAGTCAGCCGCAGGCGCGTCGTTTCATCCCTACCGCCGATCCACAACGGATTGCCAGTAAACTCTCGACCCGGCTGGCGATCGACAACCCAGAGGTCGTGCTGATCGATGCGCGCACGCCGGAAGAGTTCGCCGGCGAGGTGAGTGGGGCAAAGCGCTTTGGCCACATTCCCACAGCGATCAACATCCCCTGGGATGCCAACTATGAGCGGGTGGATGGTCAGCCGAAACTCAAACCTCTCAGCGAGCTGCGGGCGCTCTACGCCGGCATTGGCCAGAACAAGCGGATCATCACCTACTGCAACAGGGGCAAACAGTCGGCGCTGACCTATTTTGTGCTGCGCCAGCTGGGTTATGCGGCCGCCGCCTATGGTGGTTCCTGGTTCGAATGGAGTAATGACCCGGCCCTGCCGATCGAACGGGATGGGGATGGCGCGCACTAGCCAGTCGCTACCTGCCGGGAGGGGGCGACATCGGTTGTCACGCCTACCGATCCGTCAGAAGCTGACCCTGGTAATTCTACTGGCGGTGCTTCTCACGCTGCATATTGGTGGCCTGTTTGTCATCTACTGGGATATCGCCGCACTGCGTCGTGCCGCCCAGGAGAGTGCTCTGGTACTGGCCCAGTCGATGAGCCAGAGCTTCGCCAAGATCCTGATGCTCGACTCCACCGATGCGGCGGTGGATACAGTCACCGCACTGCAGGCCTTCACCGAGGTGCGTCAGGCGGTGCTGTTTGACCGGCAGGGTAAGGCGGTATTCCAGTATCAACGCCCCGACAGTCTGGAGCTGGCGCCGCCCGCCTCGCCACAGGGGGAGCAGATTGCCTTTGAGCAGGGTGATATCCGGCTCTTCACCCGAGTGCAATTTCAGGGACTGGCGCTGGGTACGCTCTACCTCTGCCTCTCTACCGAATCGCTGGATCAGTGGGTGGAACGCCAGCTGCAGGGGTTTGCCATGCTGACCCCGGTGCTGCTGTTGATTGCGGCGGGGTTGGCGTTTCTGATGCAGGGCATCTTCTCCCGGCCATTGCTGCATCTGGCCGCGTTGATGGACGAGATGAGCCAGGTGGGCAATCTCGATCTGCGCGCCAGCACCGACGAGCGGAATGAGTTTGGCCAACTCTACGCGGGTTTCAACCGGTTGCTCGATGAGATCCAGGCCTCGCAGAGGGCGTTGCAGGAGCAGAAGTTTGCGCTCGACCAGTCGGCGATCGTTTCCGCCACTGATGTCACCGGCCGGATCATCTATGTGAATCAGCGTTTCTGCGACGTCTCTCACTACTCCTCCGATGAGCTGATCGGCGCCAAGCACAATATCGTCAAGTCGGATGAACATCCTCCGGAGCTGTTCCGTGAGATGTGGCGCACCATCGCCGCCGGTCGGGTCTGGCACGGGGTGCTAAAGAACCGCAACAAACTGGGTGGCTACTACTGGGTTGACACCACCATCGTCCCTTTCCTGAATGACAGGGGAAAACCCTATCAATATCTCTCGGTGCATTTCGATATGAGCGCCGAGAAAGAGGCGGAGCAGGCTCTGCTGCAGGCGCGGGAGAACCTGGAGGCGCGGGTCAGCGAGCGCACCCGTGAGTTGGAGACGTCCCGCGACCAGCTGATTCACGCTGAGAAGATGGCCGCGCTGGGTAGCCTGGTGGCAGGGGTGGCCCATGAGATCAACACCCCGGTGGGGATCGGCGTGACCGCCGCCAGCCATCTGCAGGAGGCGCTCCGCGGGCTGCAGCAACGCTACGCCGAGCAACAGATGACGCGCCGTGAGTTGGAGTCGTTTCTTGAGATGACCGAGGAGAGCTGCCGTATCCTGGTGAGCAATCTGCAGCGAGCGGCCCAGCAGGTGCGTAGTTTTCGTCAGGTGGCGAGTGATCAGAGCCAAGAGGCGCGCCGTGAATTCGAACTCTGCAGCTATCTGCAGGAGGTGCTGTTGAGCCTGCGGCCGCGGCTGAAAAAGAGCGGCCACGCTGCCACGCTCGACTGTGCCGCGGAGATCACCCTCGACAGCTATCCCGGCGCCCTCTCCCAGGTGATCACCAATCTGATTACCAACTCACTTGAACACGCTTTCACTGAGGGTGAACATGGGCATCTGCAGATCAGCGCCGAGCAATCTGGGGAGCGGCTGCTGATCGACTACCGCGATGATGGGCGGGGCATCAGCGAGGCCGATTTGACTCGGCTCTACGAGCCCTTCTTCACCACCGCCCGCGGCCGAGGCAACACCGGCCTGGGGATGCACATTGTCCACAATCTGGTGATCGGCCCGCTGGGGGGGAGCATCGAGTGCCAGAGCAGTCTGGGCAAGGGGGTACGCTTCCACCTGGAGATTCCGCTCGAGGCCCCGGCCGCCTGAAACGGATCATGCAAGCCCTCAGCACTCATCCTCACGTCGTGCAGTGACTGCTATCCCCTCCCCCATCAGTGTGATTTCCAGCGTGATCGGCCGGCAGCAAACGGAGCAGTCTTCGACATAATTTTGCTGAAGGATGCTGGGGTCGATCAGGATGGTGATGAATTCCCCGCAATAGGGGCAGAAGATGGTCTGAGCGTCGAGTAGGGAGATGGTGAATGCCTCGGGTGATCAGTCGTTGGCCTGCTTGCCGGCATCGAAGGCGGCACGCAGCGCTGCATGGATATTCGGGTGCTGTGCCAGATCATCGATCGCCAGATGCTCCTTGGCGATCTTGTGCAGTTCATCCAACTCTGGTTGTTGCTGCCAGAGTTGGATGAACTTTTGCAGATCAAAGTGGCCATCGCTCAGGCATTCGATGGCCAGTCCACGTGGTGTGCTGAACTCGATTGGAGTTGCCTCCATCACCTCATAGAGGTAGGAGTAGGTATCGATCTGGTTGAGCCTGGCGAGTAGCCGATGCAGATCAGGTGATTCATCGCCGGACTCCATCAGCTGATCGAGATCGATGGTGGCGGTCGGAGAGTGGGTCTCTCCCCGAAAACCGAAGACAATGCGGGCGTCGATGGTGTTGTGCACGGCTGGGCCTCAAAGTGGAATCTAAATCTAGGAGAGGAACTATAAAAAGTTGCTGGTGGGGAGTACAGCAGAGATCAGTCTTCTATTTTGAAATTGGCCTGGGCGAAGCGCAGCAGAAATGGCGACAGATAGGCACTGCTGGCTGCTGAGTAGTCGCGCTCGGCACGATAGATGGTCAGCAGACGGGCCACATAGGGGCTTGCTGTGTGGCTGAACAGGAGTGCCGAGACCTTGGCCTGCTTGTATGCATGGCCGCGTAGATCGGTGCGGCCGACCAGATAGAGCTGGTGGCAGGCTGCCTGTTTGATGATCGCGGCAACCGCATGGCTTGGCAGTAGCAGGTAGAGACGCCCTTGCGCGTCGATCAACTCTGCGGCAATCGCGAGCAGTTGTTGATAGGGAAGCTGGTCAGTATGACGAGCCGTAGCGCGGAGTGGATCAGCGGTGCGGGTGTGATCGGTAAAAAATGGCGGGTTGCTGATGATCAGGTCGTAACGCGTCGGATTGCCTGCGGCAAACTCTCGGATATCCTGATGCACTGCCTGCAGCCGTCCGGCCCAAGGGCTGTTGCGGAAGTTATCTCGGCATTCGTCGAATGCCTCCTTCGTCAGCTCAACCCCGGTTACCGATCCAGCACCCAGCTGCGCCAGCATCAGTGACAAAAGCCCGGTGCCGGCGCCGATGTCGAGCACCCGGTCATCTTTTTGGACCGGCGCCATCGCGCCAAACAGGGTGGCATCGGTGCAGACCTTCATGGCGGAGTGCGCCTGAGCGACAGAAAACTGCTGGAATTGGAAGGTCGACATGATGGGTAACCGGACGACCGCAGCGGGTCGTCCGGGGGGGAGGGGCTGGTTAGCCGAGCAGCTCTGCCATGCGTTTGCCCATCTCCGCTGGTGAGCGCACCACATGGGCGCCGGCGGCCTCTAGAGCCTCGAATTTGGCGTTTGCGGTGCCCTTGCCGCCGGAGATGATCGCCCCGGCATGGCCCATGCGTTTGCCAGGCGGTGCGGTGACGCCGGCGATATAGGCCACCACCGGCTTGGAGACGTGCGCCTTGATGTACTCCGCGGCCTCCTCCTCGGCGGAGCCGCCGATCTCACCGACCATGATGATGCCCTCGGTCTGCTCGTCTTTTTCGAACAGTTCCAGACAGTCGATGAAGCTGGTGCCATTGATCGGATCGCCGCCCAGGCCGACACAGGTGCTCTGCCCCAGGCCCGCCTTCGTAGTCTGCCCCACTGCCTCATAGGTCAGGGTGCCGGAGCGCGACATCACGCCGACCTTGCCGGGCTTGTGGATCACCCCGGGCATGATCCCGATCTTGCACTCACCGGGAGTGATGATGCCGGGGCAGTTGGGGCCGATTAGGCGCGCGCCGGTGGACTTCAGCGCCTCTTTGACCCGCAGCATATCGAGCACCGGGATGCCCTCGGTGATGCAGGCGATTACCTTGATGCCGGCGTCCGCCGCTTCGAGAATTGCATCGGCGGCAAACGGTGGTGGCACATAGATCATGGTGGCATCGGCGCCGGTCTCGTTCACCGCATCATGCACGGTGTTGAAGACCGGCAGCTCCAGGTGGCTCTGGCCGCCCTTGCCGGGAGTCACACCGCCCACCAGGTTGGTGCCGTAGGCGATCGCCTGATCGGAGTGGAAGGTGCCCTGCTTGCCGGTAAAACCCTGGCAAATGACCTTGGTGTCTTTGTTGACGAGTATGCTCATTTTTTTGTCCTATTCTCCGTAGGAGCGCCGCTCGCGATGCGAATATCCGGACCGGTGCGCGTCACAAGCAGCGCTCCTACGAATATCAAATCATGCAGCTGCAGCGACAGCCTTCTTGGCGGCTTCGGTGAAGTCGGCGGCGGTGATGAAGTCGAGTCCGCTCTCCTCCAGCATCTTCAACCCCTGTTCGGCGTTGGTACCCTCCAAGCGGACCACCACCGGCACCGCAATACCAACATTCTTGGCTGCGGTGATCACCCCTTCGGCGATCAGGTCACAGCGCACGATGCCGCCGAAGATGTTGACCAGCACGGTCTTCACCTTGGCGTCGGAGAGGATCAGCTTGAACGCCTCGGTGACCCGCTCAGCGGTGGCGCCACCGCCCACGTCGAGGAAGTTGGCCGGGTCGCCGCCGTGCAGCTTGACCATGTCCATGGTCGCCATCGCCAGGCCGGCGCCGTTGACCATGCAGCCGATGCTGCCGTCGAGGGTGATGTAGTTGAGGTCATGCTGGGCGGCGGCGGCCTCTTTCTCATCCTCCTGGCTCGGGTCGCGCAGCGCGACGAGATCCTGGTGGCGGTAGAGCGCGTTGCTGTCGATGTTGATCTTGGCGTCGAGGGCCATCAGCTGGCCGTCGCCGGTGACGATCAGTGGGTTGATCTCGATCAGGCTTACGTCCTTCGCCATATAGAGTCGGTAGAGCCCCATCATGATGCGGCCGAACTGCTTGATCTGATCACCCTCCAGCCCCAGACCGAAGGCGAGCTTGCGGCACTGGTAGGGTTGCAGGCCGGCGGCCGGATCGACCACTGTGGTGAGGATTTTCTCCGGGGTCTCGGCGGCCACCTCCTCGATGTTCATGCCACCGGCAGCCGAGGCCATGAAGGTGACGCGGGAGCAGGCACGATCCAGCAGTGCCCCCAGGTAGAGCTCGCGGGCGATGTCGCTGCCCTGCTCCACCAGCACCAGGTTGACCGGCAGCCCTTCAGGACCGGTCTGCTTGGTCACCAGAGTCATGCCAAGGATCGCCTCAGCCGCCGCCTCGACCTCATCGAGACTCTTTGCCAGCGTCACCCCGCCGGCCTTGCCGCGACCGCCGGTGTGGGCCTGGGCTTTGACCACCCAGATCTCACCACCTAGCTCCTGGGCCGCCGCACGGGCATCGCTCGGGCTGGAGACCGTCTTACCCTCCGGGACCGGGATGCCGTAGTCGGCAAACAGCTTTTTTGCTTGGTATTCGTGTAGATTCATCTGCTTTCCTTTCTCGTAAAGGTCAGTGGCGCGGACAAGCCGCTCGTCCGCACCTCGCTATCTATAGCCGGCCAGGTGCATCAGGCGATCCTGCAACTGTTGCGCGATCTGCGTCTGTGCGCTGTCGCGGGTGGCGTTGAGCTGTTGTTCATAGTCCGCCTTCAGGGCAGCGAGCTCGGCCTGATGTTGTGTTGCGACCCGTTCTTCGGCCTCTGCCTCGACCCGCGCGGTGAACGGGGTGACGATGCCAGCTAACTCCTGTAGGGTGCGCCAGATATGCAGCCGGTCAGCGGCCATCTGCGCCAGTTCAGGATCGACCCGCAACACCATAGCATCCCCTTTGCCCTGAGTGACCGAGAGGATCGGTGTCTTCTTCTGTCGCGCCGCTGGCTCGAGTTCGAGCCAGTCGAGCAACGTGGTGGGGGCAGGATCGTTATCCGCCAGCGCTCGGAAGCGGCTGGCAAAGCGTTGCTCGGTGAGAGCCCAGTGGGCCGGGGTGAGCGGCTGGCCATCATCGCTGTTGTGTAGCAGCGCACTGCGGGCCGGATTGCCCTGCAGATCGAGGCGGCTGCCGAATACGCCTTCGCCACGAGGATCGTAGCTGAACAAGGGGAAACTGCGGCTGCGCACCGCCAGTCGCGCCTGCTCCAGGGTGCGATCGCTGGCAAAGCCGTGGCGCAGCGGGCTTGGAGCGTGCAGACGCATCAGTGCCGGGCCGCTGAAGTCGAGCGCGCTGCGCAGACTGCGATGCAGATGCGAGGGATCGGCGATGCTGCACTGGGCGACGAAGGCGCTGCGCTGGGCGAGTGCCATCAGGCCGAGATTGGTGCGGGCGTCGTGACTGGCCGCAAGTGGCTTGCCCTGCTGCTCGATCTGATCGAGCCCGCCGTCGAGCTCCGCCAGCAGGATCACCTTGATCGGCAGGCCGGAGTTGAGCTGGCTGGCGATCTGCGAGAACTCCTCGCCGCCAAGCGCCTCCTCGCTGCCGATCAAAAGCAGCGGCGGACAGAGCGCGCGCTCCTCCGCGCTCAGGTTGTCCCATGTGAGCTGCTGTGGCGCGATTGGGTTGCGTCCCGCCTCGCCCAGCTCCTGTTTGGCCTGATGCACTAGGCGCAGGGTCTGCAGGGCCGTCGCCAGCTGCCCCTGCAGCAGCCCCATGGCGAGTTCGCTGGTGGCGCCCGGCAGGCCGAGGCTGACCGGCACCTGGAACGGGTTGAGCGGAAAAGTAGCCGCCCATTCGCTGATGCTGCCGGGGGCAAGGGCGATGCCGTAACGGGCGCGGCCCAGCCCCTGTGGGCCCTGCACCAGCTGCCAGTGGTGTTGGCTGAGTTTTTGCGCCAGCCGGGTCAGCCGGGCCAGGCGCACTGCATCCACGCCGCTGCTCTCGAGCTGGTCGTTGGTGTGGTCGATCAGCTCTGAGATCTCGACACTGCGGCTCTGCAGCTGCTCGAGTCGCTTGGAGAGGGCGTCGAGATCCGCGCTAGGTAGCGCATCTACCAGGGTCTCGCGGATCAGTCCGCTGATCCGGCTCTGCAGCTGTTCCAGTTCACCGGCAAAGCGATGCAGCAGCGGCTGCATACGAAACTCGGTGGTACCGAGGATCTGCCGCAGCGCGATCTTCTCTCCCGAGCCCGCCTCGGCGGTATCGCCGCTGGCCAGCGCCAACAGTGCATAGCGGGAGAGTTGCTGCGCGCCCATCGGGCCGGGTTCGGCCTCACCGGCAACACGCTCGATGGTTTCAGAGGGGGTGTCGGGGAGCTGCTCCCAGGCCTGCCACTGCTGTTGTGCGCTGGCGAGCCGTTGCTGGTCCTGGGGCTGCGGGGTGAGCGCCTGGGGCTCGCACACTGCGATGCAGAGGCCGCAGGCCTTGCAGGCCTCGGGATTGATAGTAAGGGTGAGCAGCTCGCCGCCATCCTTTTTCAGCTTTTCGCCCTGGTGAAACAGCGTCTCGGTGATTGCCAGGGGCAGGCAGCCGAGAGCCGCTTCGACTCGTGCAAGGGCGCTTTCTGCCGCCTCGCGGCGCTCCTCCGCCAGCGGCGCCTTCTGCTGTAGCCAGTCGAAGGCCTCGTGGATCAGCTGCTGCGCACTATCGCCGCTGAACTCGCCCTTGCGGCCGCGGGCACTGATGCGGGCGCCGAGTTTGGAGGCCATCGGCCGCAGCGCATCTGCGCCGCTGATGCCAATGCCGGCGTTGATCAGCGCGGTGGGGCTGATGGCGGTGCTGCCGATGGCGCTGTCTGGGCAGTTGCTCCAGCAGTCGCCACAGGCGGTGCAGGCGGCTGGGTCAAATACCGGCAGCAGGGTGCGGCTGCCGCTATGGTCGTTAAAGGTGGCGGAGAGCGGCGGGATCACACCGCTGGCGAGATAGGGGTCGGGGGTCAGCTGCGCCTGCTCGCCCTGCCGGTAGAGGATGCCGGCCTGGTCCCAGAAACGTGGCAGACTGTCGTAGCGGTCACCGCTGGCCTGCAGGTGACGCACCGCTGCCGGCAGATGGGACGGCTCAGCCGGCGGCTGCTGGCCGGTAGGTGCGGGCAGTGCTGTGTGTCTCACCGACTCCAGTCCGGCGTTGAAGGCCCGCAGCAGTGAGTCGGCACGCTCGGCAGTCTCGGTTTTGAGCTGCTGTTCATGACTGCTGAGGAATTTACGGGTCGAAATTGCGCTCAGCAGTCCCTCTGCCAGGGTGGCGCAGAGGGCACCGAGGGCCAACTCGCCGCGCTGTTCGGGCTTGAGCCATTTGGGGGCCGGGTAGAGAAACAGTTGCGGGTCGCGGCTGCGGATCTGCCGCTGCAGCCTTGCCGGCAGTCGCGTCAGGGTGTTGCTCTCATCATCGCCGGCCTGTAGCAGCAGTATGCCGCCCTTGCGCAGGCGCTGCAGCGCCGGGATCTGCTCGGTGGCGCCATGCAGCTCCACCAGCAGCAGGTCGAGCGGGGCCTCGTCGCCGGGATCAGTGGGGCTGCTTTGACTGAAGCAGAAGCTGTCCTGAGCCCGCTCACCCCAGCGTGGGGTGTGCTCGCCAAGACGGCTGCGGATATAGCCACCGGCGATGCTGTGGATCAGCGTAGCAGCCTCTGCCAGTAGGCTGGCACTGCTGTCGGCGGGGCGGTCGACAGCCAGGGTCAGCAGGGCCGGGTCGCTGCTGGCCGGTTCCTTCTGCCTGGCGCGCAGACCGAGGGATTCGATCTCCGGGTAGTCGCGGCGCAGACTGTCGAGCAGTACCTGGCGCTTCGGCTGGTGGGCGTTGCTCTGGGTAAAGTCGATGCCAAGGTAGCGCTTGCTGCTGCTCTCACGATGCGCGATCTGCAGCAGCTCGGTCAGGTCAGCGCTACGCAGCGGAAAGCCGCCACAACCGTAGATTACCGACTCAAGACGTGGTGCAGCGCCACTGAACTCGCCGCGCTCCTGGCCTCTGCCAAGAATCTGCCGCAGCTCCCGCAACAGCGGCGGATCGCCTGCCAGCGGGGTCTCGGCCCGCTCCATCACGATCAGGCGCTTTTTCCCTTGCAGCAGCTTGAGCAGGTGCGTCTCCGGCAGCGGGCGCAGACTTTTTAGCGCCAGCAGGCCAGTGGCCTTGCGCTCGCGTTTGTTGAGCTGACGGTGTGCCTGTAGCGCCGGCTCGAGGGTGCTGCCGAGCAGGATGATTAGCTGGTCGGCTTGTTCGGCCTGCTGGCTGAACAGGGCGCTATAGTTACGACCGGTCTCGGCGTTAAAGGCATTGAAGGCCTGTTCGAGGCTATCTGACAGTTCGCCCTGCAGAAAGGTGGCGTTGGCGGCACGGCTCAATCCCTGGGCGCGTCCATCTCTGTGCGCTGACTGCAGGCTCGGTCGGTCGAGGTTGTGCCAGCTTGGTACGGGCGGGCGTTGTTCTCCGAACAGTAGCCGCTCGGCGGCGCTCTGGCTCTGCAGGTCCTTTTCGGTCTCGCCGATGTAGCGCTGGATCAGCGCCGGCGAGAGCAGCTGCACATCCTGCAGCGCATTGGCGGTCTCGCCGCTGTCGATGGCGATGATGGCGGGGGTCAGGCTGGCCTCTGCGACTCGGCGGGCGATCAGGGCAAAGTCCACCGCCTCCTGCACATTGCCGGCGACCAGCAGTAGGCAGCCGCTGTCGGCGAGCTGCTGCAGCGCCTGGTGGCTGCTGCCGGATTTGTCGATGTCGCGGTTGCGCGCGTGGATCACCAGTGGCAGACGTTGTTCGACGGCGCGCTGCAGCAGGTCGAGGGCGCCGCTAAGCTCGCCGCTGTCGAGAAACAGGGTGGCGCGGCGTCCTGCGCTGGCGAGCCCGATGGCGCTGGCCAGCGCGCCGCGGGCGCTGGAGGCGCTGTGGCTGCTGAGATGTTCGCCAAATACGTTATGCAGCTGACGGCTCTCTTCAGAGAGCCAGGCGAGATTGGCGTGATCGGTACCGTGGCGGTTACTGATCGCAGCGTTTTCGGCGATACAGGCCTCGGTGATGGCGATGGCGCTGGCGCCATCCAGCAGGGTATGGATGCCGCTGTCCTGCGGCATCAGCCCGGCGGGGGTGCCAAACAGCTTGCGGTAGAGTTTGATGGCGGTGTTAGTGAAGGCGGGCATATCGTTTTTCACTTTCGGCTTGGGCGCTCTGCTGTTCGATGAACTGGCCATCCTCCAGCCATTGGATGGCGGCGGTGGGGCAGCGGCGGGTGGCGAGGTCGGTCATCGGCGCGCCCGATTTCAGGTCGATCAGCGGCAGATTGTCGCTCATGGTGATGAGGCCGGGGGCGGCGTCTGCGGCACATTTGCCGCAGGCGTCGCAGCCCACTGAGCAGAGCACGGTGACCGCCTCGCCTTCGAGGGGGTTGTTGCACTGCACGTAGAGTTTCTGCGTTAGCGGCAGCAGTTCAAACAGGTCTTTGGGGCAGGCCTCGACGCAGTCGCCGCAGGCGGTGCACTTCTCGACGTCTACCTGGGGCAGGCCGTTGGCGTTCATATGGATCGCGTCGAAGTCGCAGGCGACCTTGCAGTCAGCCAGTCCGAGGCAGCCCCAAGAACAGCCTTTGCCACCGCCGGAGACGGTGGCGGCGGCGCGGCAGCCCTCGAAGCCGGCATATTCGGCGATCTGGAAGGCCTGAGCCTTGCCGCCGGCGCAGCGTAGCCGGGCGACTTGCTTGTCGGCTTGGCCGGCGTCGACGTCGAGAAAATCGGCAATCGCGTCGATGGTGGCTTCGTCGGCGACGGTGCAGCCGCTGGGTTGGGCCTTGCCGGCCACCAGGGCCTCGGCAAACGGCAGACAGCCGGGTTCGCCACAGGCGCCGCAGTTGGTGCCGGGCAACAGCTCATCGGTGGTGGCGATACGCGGATCCTCCTCCACCTTGAGGAATCTATAGGCGACCGCGAGGATGATGCCGAAGAATAGCCCGATGCCGGTCATGATGCCGGCAGAGGAGACGAAACTGCTGAGCAGCTCAGACATACCGGACCTCTGCTTCTACCTGGAGCTGGTGGCTCATGCTGGCTGCAATGCGTTGTTCCTTGCCGTCAGCAGTGCTGTCACCAGCGCCGTCAACATAGCCGTGATTTGTCGTGTCTCGGAGATCCATTGATCACCTATCGATGGTTCGATGTGCTCGATCTTTTGGCCAGTCTCGATCTGCCGGAGCAGCTCTCTGCAGGCCTTGCGGGCCGAAACCAGATGGTCGGCGCAGTCGTTGAAGGCAGTGCGCGCACGTCCCTCAGCGATGCTGGAGGCGATAGCATGACCGATCTGGGTTATCTGGTCCCAGAAGTCGAAGTCCTGGCAGTCGATCAGCTCTAGGTAGATGTCAGTACTGAGTTGCGTGGCGCGGATCCAGACCTCTGCACACTCGAACTCGACTGCCACCTGCTTATGCATCTTCTCTGCCTCGATTCCCTGTTGCTCTCTCAACAAGAGCCATACAATCTCGCGCTATCTCTGACTTGATACCTGTTTCAGCCTGCCGCTCAGTTGTACGCTGCCGCCCGTTCGATCAGCTCATCTAGCCCGGGCTCAGCGTCGTTGAGTGGTTTGCCCGGGTGGATGCAGTCGGAGGGGCAGATCTCTGCCGCTTCCACCATCTGGGCGAAGGTGCCGGCGCTGGCGTCAGCAATGTAGGCCTGGTTGCTATCGTTGTAGACGAACACCAGTGGGTTGATCGCCAGGCAGTCGTTACAGCTGGTGCAGAGTGGGCTGTCGATCCAGGGGTCTTCGTAACCGCCGATCTCCTCCTCTGTCTCCGCCTCGTCTGGCGCCTCCGCCTCAGCCGTCGGCTCGCTGACATCCGCTGCAGCCGGGCTGGGTTGTACCGGGGTAGTGGCTGCAATGCGCGGTGTGGCGCCCGTGAGATCCATGCCCATCAGTACCTCGGTGAGGCGCCCCATCACCTCGCTGGCGGCCTCGGCACGTACGCTGTTGATCTCAGCTTCGTGGGCGGCCAGCAATTCGGCGCGCTCGGCATCGGCGGCGGCCTGGATCTCGGCGCGTGCCTTGGCGATGCCGATCTCGATATATTTGCTACCGATGCCGGCCATCTCCTGCAGGCTGTGCCAGTAGTTGAGGCGGTCGCGGCAGGCGTGGACCAGGGTCAGGCTGACCGCCAGCTGACGCAATTCGCCGTTGGCGTTGATCGCCCAGACATAAGGGATGTAGGCATCGGTCTGCTGCTGTGGCAGCGCGAGGTAGTCGGCAATCGGCAGTAGATTGTCCGACTCGCAGACCAATGGCACCGGCGTGAAGTGGCGATGCAGGCGCGGGATTAGCAGTGCATAGTCGGCAAAGGTGAAGGCGCTCTGTGTCTTGATGACCTCGCCGTCGTTGTCGATGTAATTGAACTCGTGCAGCGGCCAGTCGCGATCGGGTTGGGGGTTGCCGCTGAAATCGACCCGCTCGGCGAAGCTGTCACCTTGCGCCGGGTTGAGCTGGAAGAAGGGGTGGACCCGGCCCTCCAGGGCGGCGCCGGCTACCAGCCAGGCGTTCAGCCCGACCCCCTGCCCCAGCGGACGCATGCCGATGTTGATCAGATGCAGGCTGGTGCGAGTCGCATTGAAAGCGGTGGTGAACTGTTGCAGGAGGTGTTCATGGCGCGCTGCAGAAGTCTGCCCGACCACCGCCTGGCGGTGGGCGATGCCCAGATAGCCGAGTTCGGTACGGAAGTGGGCGAAGGGGTCTTCTTCGGTGTCGCGGCCGGGATTGGCGTGGGCCAGCACCCGTACCATGATCTGCACCGGCCGGCCGGAGTTGAGCAGCCGTGAGAACTGTGGCATCGCTTGGTTGGCGACGCGCAAAGCGGTCTCCAGGGCGATCACCGCCGGCACCAGTAGCAGCTCGTGCTGGGAGAAGGCCTCCCAGTTGAAACTGGCGAACCAGGGATCGTGGATCGAGGCGTCGTAGAGATCGTCGATCTCGAGCTGGGCGATCCGCGCGGCGGCAAATACTTTGGCGAGGCGTGCTGCCTCTTGGTCGAATAGATCTTGGGCGGTGGTGCATGGGTCGTCGGAGACCACCGACTCGAAACCTTCGATGTCACTGAAGATGGTGCTATCCAGGTCTTTCAGGTGGACAAAACGCACCAGGGTGGGTTCCTGGCGGTACTCCTTGAGGATCTCGAGGGCGGTCTGCACGCGCTCTCGGCGCTCTGCGGACATGCCGACCGAACCCTGCGAGTGGTCCATTACCTGGGAGAGTGCGTTGACATCGAAGAGCTCAGCACTGCCGCCAACACTCTCTTTCAGGTGCTCCGGTTTACGCCCTGAATCGGATTTCTCCTTCTCGATATTGAGCAGCCGGCCGAGTCCGAGGATCTGTTCCTGAAGCTGTTCCTGAAACTGCGCCTGACGTGGGATCACCTGATGGCGGATCACATGGATCAGCAGGTGGATGGCCGGGTGGCGACCATAGGCGAGCAGTTGTCCCCCATCCGGGATCGCCTCCAGCAGCTTTTCCAGGTCGTCACTGAGGCGGGCGCTGCTGTCGCTGTCGAGACCGAGTTGCTGCACCATCTGTTCGCCGAGCTGTTGTAACAGCGGGCGGGCAGGCACTGGGGCTTCATCGTCCTTGGTGGCCTGGCGCAGCGCCTGCTCAATGCGCGGCAGGTTGTCTTTAAGGATGCGGGCATTGTCTGCGCCGGGAGCAACTGATTCGAGCGTTTCGCTGAGAAATTGGCTAAGGGGCTTAGCCAGCTCGGCAGCCTCAGCTGCCTGCCCGTCTTCAGCTACAGGGTAGAGAAACAGGGGGTAGTCGTAGCGCAGACGGGAGGCATCCCGGTAGGGGGCCAGCAGCGCGGGGAGATAATCGTCGCCAAAGGGCTCCAGCTGCTCTTGCACTCCCGGGTTGCCGAGATGAAAGTGGCGCAGAGTGTAGAGGATATCCTTGCTCGCCTCGGCATCTTTGATGGCGGGCGGTTGTGCCGGCAGGGCAGAGCCTGCGCTGCCGGCGGTGGGTGCATTGGGTTCTGCGTTCATAGCGCGCTGCCTTGCCCTGGAACGGTTTTGTTATTAGATGGAGAAGGCGTCGATAGCCTTGTCAATGGCCGCCAGCTTCTCTTCGTTGGTCTTCTCCAGGCCCTGGGCCGAGAGATCTTCGTAGACCACCGCGTCTGGATTGCGGTAGAGCAGGCCGAGCGGGATGCGCGTGGTGTCGTGGGCCAGCGCCATGGCGCCGAGCCAGTCGGCCGGGTCGTGCTCCTGTGTCTCTTTGAAGACGCGCAACACCGAATCGTCCATCGGGATGCCGTTCTCGTGGGTCAGCACCAGCATCTGCTCCGGGTTCTCCTGCATCGGTTTGCAGAACTCATCGGAGAAGACCGGGCAGCGCTGCAAGATGCGCACGAAGCTGGTGCCGCGATGCTGGTGGGCCGCCTTGATCGTCTCGTAGAGCATCGGCGGGTTCCAGTCGGGTACCTGGGCAACAAAGGAGACGTTGCTGATGCTCAGGGTGGTGGTCAACGGATTCAGCGGCGGCAGCAGTGCGCCTCTGGGGTGGGTGTTGGTCTTCATCCCAGTGGGAGTGGTGGGAGAGGTCTGCTTCTTGGTCAGACCGTAGATGCCGTTATCGAAGATCAGCACTACCATGTCCATGTTGAGACGCATGGCGTGGATCCAGGGGCCGGCGCCGATGGAGAAGCAGTCGCCGTCGCCGGTGGCGACCCAGACGTCGAGGTCGGGGCGGCGTGACTTGACGCCATTGGCTATCGGCAGGGCACGGCCGTGCAGGCCGTGGAAGCCGTAGGTGCCGACATAGTGGGGCATGCGGCTGGAGCAGCCGATGCCGGAGACGAAGACGCTCTTCTCCGGCGGCATCTGCGCATCGCGCAGCACCCGGTGGGTGGCGTTGAGTACTGCAAAGTCGCCACAACCGGGGCACCAGCGGGCCTCACCGCCGGCGTAGTCGCCGAGGGTGAAGTAGCGTTCAAAGACTTCGAGAGACCAGTCTGCTTTCAATCCAAACATGCTGACTCCTCCTTAGTTGTTCAGGTCAGCGAGCTTGCCGCTGATCACGTTGTAGAGCATGCCGGGCTGCAGCGGGTGACCATACACCACCGACCAGCAGTCGATGTCGACCAGGGTCTGGGCGCGCAGGATGATGGCAAGCTGGGCCAGCCGGCGATTCTCTTCGGTGATGAGCGGGTGGCTGAGATCGTCGCTGTAGTTGATCTCGATGGTCATCACCTTCTTGTAGTTGCTGAAGATCTCCTTCAGATGCGGCTCCATCGGCGAGAGGAAGCGCAGGTGCAGCTGGGAGACGCTCTTGCCCTCGGCGCGATGCAGGTCGACCGCTTCCTGCACGGCGCCCATGGTGGAGCCCCAGGAGACGATCAGCAGGTCGCCTTGCTCGTCGCCGTGCACCTCGGGCTTCTTCAGGGTCTTCTGCAGCGCGGCCAGTTTGCGGCTGCGCATGTGCATGCTGGTCTGGTGGGTATCAGAGTCGTAGGCCACCTTGGAGCGGCTGGTATGTGACAGGCCGGTCAGGACGTACATGCCGTTGCGCTGGCCTGGGATTGGGCGCTGCGACAGGCCAGTCTCCTCATCCCAGTCGTAGGCGGGCACGTTGGGGTCCCAAGGCGACTGGTCGATCGGCGCTGCCAGCCACTCCTCCTGCAGTTCGGGGCGGTTCCAGGGCTGCACGCCGGTGGCCAGGTTGGCGTCGGTGAGCATGATCACCGGGCCGCGAAAGGTCTCCGCCAGTTTGCGCGCCATGATCACGAAGTGGAAACACTCCTCGATGGTGGCGGGGGCGATGATGATCTTCGGTGCGTCGCCGGGCATGCCGTAGAGGGAGGAGAGCAGATCCGCCTGCTCCACCTTGGTCGGCAGACCGGTGGAGGGACCGCCGCGCTGCACGTTGATGATCACCAGCGGGATCTCCGACATTACCGCCAGGCCAATCATCTCGGTCTTCAGCGCCATGCCGGGGCCGGAGGTGATGGTGCAGGCGGTCTTACCAGCGTAGGAGGCGCCGATAGCGAAACCGATGGCGGCGATCTCATCCTCTGCCTGGTGCACGAAACCGCCGACTTGGTCGTAGATGGCGGCGATATAGTGAGAGGCGGAGGTGGCTGGGGTGATCGGATACATGGATACCATGTCCATGCCAGAGGCCATCACGCCGAGACCGATCGCCTGGTTGCCGTTGCAGACCAGCACCTTCTCTTCGCCGGTGAGCGCCTTGGGCTCAATCTCCCAACTGTAGGGGATATTGTTGCGGGCATATTCATAACCGGAGTTGAACAGGTCGATGTTTGGCTTGATCACCTTCTCGCCTTTATGGGCGAAGGTGGCGGCTATCTCGCTGCGGGCCAGGTCGGCATCCCGGCTGTAGATCTCACAGATCATGCCGAGCACGAACATATTCTTGCCCTTGCGCGCATTGGCGACGATCTTCAGGCACTCCTCCTCCATCGGTATCTCATGGACGATGAAGCCGTGTTCGGAGAGCTCCTTGATCGCGGTGTTGTACTGCTCCTGGATCTTCTCTTGCGGGTCGCTCTTCCACTTGTTCTCCAGCAACACGATGGAGCCCCTCTTGTAGGCGCCATTGGCGATACGCGAGTAGAGCACCTGCTCGTTGAAGGCGACCACGAGATCGGCCTCGTTACCCATGTTGGTGACGCGCTCGGAGCCGATCCGAACGCGAATACCGGAGGCGCCGGCTGGTGAGCGGGCCGGGGGCTGGATCTCGGCGGGGATGATCTCTACGGTCCAGACCCCATTGCCCATCTTGCCGCTAACAGAACCGAGGGTCTGCCCGCATTTCTGGGCGCCCTCGCCGGAGTCTGAGACGATCTCAACGATATGTTCGTCGATCTTTGTGGCGGTTTTATTGCCTTCGAATTCGTCCATTTGGACGACGCTCTGGCCGCCATCAGCATGCTGAGTCATAAGCCACCCTGAATTTTCGGTTTTGGCTGGGAGTGAGGCCTGGCCCCGATCCCGCCGCATAAGCGCTTAACTGTTTCTGTCCAGCGGGCCAGTCCGGCCTCTCAGCCTTAGGATCTGGCATGGTCCACGGGGATGGTAAACAAATGCGCCACATCGGCGGGTGTGGACAGCCGTCCGGCTCGGGGCGGTTGCCAGGAGCACGGCCTTCTGGAGCTGGATTGTATAAATTTTGAGCCGGGAAATATGGCAAACAATCACCCGCCCGGTCAAATATTTTTTTATTGCCTAATGATTGTTTTATGCATGTTTGTGTATTTTGCTGGCATAAGCCCACAAATTGCGTGGATGTTCGACGAATATAATGAAGTGGTAAAATTTCTGGGCAAGACGCATGGAATCTATGTTAGCGGGGCTCGATCGCCTGCATATACTCATCCCGAAAGTGGTAGAGGGAGCTTTCGAGTACCTTGACTGCGCCATCAAGCAGGTGGCAGCGCCCGGCTCCCGGCAATACCTTGCAGAGGTCGTAGAGGGACTCCAGGTCGGCCTGGCTGCCCTGCCCGGTGTCGATCTTGCTCAGCAGCAGTGAGATGTAGTAGGTACCGGTCTTACAGGGCGGGCACTGGCCGCAGGAAGAGTCGGCAAAAAAGTTGACGTACTCGGTGACCCGCTTGACGATGCCGGTGCCCTCGGAGACCACGATCATCGCGCCGGTGCCGAGCGCCGAGCGGCGCGCCGTCACCGATTCGAAGTCGAGCGGTACGTCGAGGTCCTTGGGTGTGAGGATGGTGTTGGAAGGGCCGCCGGTGAAGACTGCCTTCAGTTCCTTGCCCACCAGCATGCCGCCGCCATGCTCGAAGATTAGCTGCTCTAGCGGTGTGCCCATGGGCAATTCGTAGGCGCCGGGTCTGAGTACGTCACCGCTGAGGCAGTAGATTTTGGTCCCGGTGGCCGCGCCGATCCCCAGTGCCTGAAACCAGTCGGCGCCGTGGCGCATGATGTGAGGCACATTGGCCAGGGTCTCGGTGTTGTTGACCAGGGTCGGGTAGCCATGCACCCCGGACTCGGCGGGAAACGGCGGTTTGCCGCGCGGAAACGGGAAGTTGCCCTCCACCGATTCGATCGCTGCGGTCTCCTCGCCGCCAATGTAGTGGCCGGAGCTCTCCATTACGCTCAGCTCGATCGGCTTGCCCATCTGTTTCGCCAGCGAGAAGTAGAGCTCGGAGTCTTCCCACTGGGCCACTGCCTTGCGCATCTGTTCGAGGGAGTCGTGCTGCTCCGGGTTGATGTAGAAGATGATGCGGTTGATGCCGCAGGCGAGCGCACAGATGCAGGCCCCTTCGATTACCTGATGCGGGGTCTCGCTGAGCAGGATACGGTCCTTGAAGGTGCCGGGTTCGTCTTCGTTGCCGTTGACGATCAGGTATTTGTCGGTGGCATCCTGCTGGGCGGCGAGAAAGCGCCACTTCTTGTGGGTCGGGTAGCCGCTGCCGCCGAGGCCGCGCAGGCCAGCCTGTTCGATCTGCGCAATCAGCTTGTCCGGTGTCTCCAGCAGTGCTATCTGCAGCCCTTCACCACCACCAGCGGTGTGCCAGGCGTCAAAGTCGGCGCCAACCCGGATCGATTCGTGCAGCAGCACTTGATTGGATCGAGCCATGATCTACCTCTGTTTGTGGCGCCGCAGGCCGTCGTAGTCAGCGTCGGCGTCGAATTTGGCGTACTCGGGGAACAGCAGTGGCCCCTTATGATCCATCGGCATGGCTGCGGTCATCAGCTCGCGGCGCAGGCTGCTGAGGTGCTCGATGGAGATCTTGGTGTGGGGCCTACCGTGGCTCTGTTCGGCGGCATGCTGGCCGGCGCGCCGACCGAAGCTGATGATGTCGAGCAGTGAGTTGCCCATCAGCCGGTTTTTGCCGTGGATGCCGCCGCAGACCTCGCCGATGCAGTAGAGCCCGGAGGTGCTGGAGGCGCCGTTTTTGTCGATTACCACGCCGCCGTTTTGGTAGTGCAGGGTGGGGTAGATCAGCAGCGGGGTGTGGGTCGGGTCAACTCCGCTCTTCTGTCCCAGCTGCAGTAGTTTGGGGAAACGCTGCTGCAGGATGCCGGGCTTGCGCAGCTCCAGTCCCGGGGTGTCGAGCCAGATGCCGACGGTCTTTTCGTCGACCTGGATGCCGCGGCCCTCCCGGCACTCGCGGATGATCGCGGCGGCGACATGATCGCGGGGCGCCAGCTCTTCAACAAAACGTTCGCCGGCGGCGTTGAGCAGGTAGGCCTCGGAGGAGCGCACGCCTTCGGTGATCAGGGTGCCGGCGAGGTGCTGTGGAAAGGCGAGCCCTGACGGGTGGTACTGGAACGAGTCGAGGTCACGCAGCTTCGCGCCGAGGCGGTAGGCGAGCACCAGGCCGTCGCCGGTGGCGCCGAAGTGGTTGGAGGTGGGAAAGCCGTTAAGGTGCATACGGCCGATACCGCCGCTGGCGAGGATCACCGCCTTTGCTTTCACCAGGGTGTAGCGGCAGTTCTTCAGGGAGGAGAGCACCGCGCCAGCACACTCGCCATGTTCGTTGGAGAGCAGCTCCACCGCCGGGTTGTAGTCTCTTACCTCGACTGGGCTGTTGCTGACCGCCTCGCGTAGTACCCGCATCATCTCCAGGCCGGTGTAGTCGCGATAGTAGACCACCCGTGGCGCCGAGGTGCCGCCGGCGCGGCGGGTCAGCAGCTCGCCGTACTTGTCCAGGTCGAACTGCATGCCCTGTTGGATCAGCCAGCGGATCACTTCCGGGCCGTCCAGCACCATCTGCGCCGCCAGCTCGCGGTCGACATAGTGGTGGCCACCCTTGAGGGTGTCATCGAAGTGCATTTGCGGGGTATCGCCCTTCTCCACCGAGGCCTGGATGCCGCCTTCCGCCATCACCGTGTTGCTGTCGCCGAGGCGCAGCTTGGTCGCCAGTGTCACTTTGGCGCCGCTGCGTGAGGCCTCAAGTGCAGCGGCACAGCCAGCGCCGCCACCGCCGATCACCAGTACATCGGTCTCGCAGATGTTGGCACCGGCCAGATCGGCCTCGTCGATACGCGCATCCGACTGCAGCATCTGGGCCAGCTGATGGTGGCATGTGTTGCCCTTGTTGGGGCCGACCTGCAGTTTGACCATCGAGCCTTCGGTGTGGTCTGGGTGGAACTCACGCAGCAGATCCTGGGTTGGGGTCTTGTCTGTCGACGGGTCGCGGAATTTGAGTGGTGTGTAGCGCTTGAGCGCTTCGCTGTAGGGGATGCCGTTGGCCATGTTGTTTCCGGAGCTGGGGCTCAGTAGGTAACCTGCAGGTCGCCCTTGCGCAGTTTTTCCAGTCGGTTGATCAGGTTCGAGGGGCGGATGTGGAAGTAGGCGGTGACGCGGCGCGAGAATAGCCCGACATGGTTGGGGGAGATGTGTTCTGGGCAGGCGGTCAGGCAGAGGTTACACATCACGCACTCGACGAACAGCTCACCGGCCTCGCGGAAGCGCCCCTTGGAGGCCAGTTCGACGCCCCGTTCCACCTCGATGCCCTTGGGGCAGGACTGGTTGCAGCCACTGCAGTGACGACAGGCTTCGGCCTCAGGGAAGATCTGGTGGAACCTGGCCTGCACCTCCCAGGAGTTCTTGATGTCGTCGAGTTGGTAGGCGTGGTGGGTCGGGGTCGGGAAGACCAGGAAGTTGACCTGCATGCCCTCCTCCACCAACAGCTGGCAGCCTAGCTCCATCTTCACCTCGGGGCTGTCGGCGCGGCGCACCATCACCCGGCAGGAGCCGCACACCCCCTCCAGGCAGCCAACGCTTTTGACGCGTGGGTAGCCGGCATACCAGAGGGCCTGGATCACCGAGTGGTCCTCTGGAGCGGAGATCTCCTTGCCATTGATGCTGAGGCTGACCAGCTTGTCGCTCGATTGGTTCATAGTGGCTTCTTTACAGTCCGGTGCGCTCGACGCTCGCCTTGACCGCCTCCAGGGTGGTCTCGAACATCTGCTGCTCCTCGGCGGTGAGCTTGAACTCCACCACCTTTTCGACGCCGCCGCTGCCGATCACGCAGGGCACGCCCATGAAGTAACCGTCGACGCCATATTCGCCGCGACATAGCACGGCGGAGGCGATCACTCGCTTTTTATCCTTCAGGTAGGACTCGGCCATCTCGATGGCGGCGGCGGCGGAGCTGTAGAAGGCGCTGCCGTTGCCAAGTAGGCCGACGATCTCGGTGCCGGCGTTGCGGGTGCGCTCGACGATGCGCTGGATCGTCTCCTGATCCAGCAATTCGGTGAGCGGGATGCCACCGACGCTGGCGGTGCGGGTGACCGGGATCATGGTGGGGCCATGGCCCCCCATCACTAGGCAGGAGACATCCTTCACCGAGAGGCCGGTCTCCATCGCGATGTAGGTGCGGAAGCGGGCGGTGTCGAGTGCACCGGCCATGCCGATGATGCGCTCCGCGGGCAGACCGGAGAGCTTGTGGAAGGCGTAGACGATGGAGTCGAGCGGGTTGGTGGTGAGGATCACGAAGGCGTCCGGGGCATGCTGCTTGACTGCCGTGGCGACCTTTTTGGTGACGCTCAGGTTGATATCAAGCAGGTCGTCGCGCGACATGCCCGGTTTACGTGGCACGCCGGCGGTGACGATGATCACGTCGGCACCGGCGATCGCTGCCATTTCGCCGCTGCCGCTCAGTTCAACATCGACGCCGTCCACCGGGCGCATGCCCATCAGATCGAGAGCCTTGCCTTTCATCGGATTTTGCAGGTGCGGTAGGTCGATAATCACGACATCACCCAGCTCCTTCTGGGTCGCTATCATCGCGAGTGTGCCACCGATCTGGCCGCCGCCGATCAGCGCAATCTTCTTTCTCGACATTAAAAACTTCCTCAGGATTCTTCTACTTGTGTCCGCATCTGTCGGGCATCTTTGGCCGAAAAGTGCCGAAATCATAGGGAAGTCGGTGTTTTTCGGCAGAGGGGTCGTATCGTTCAACGTTGCCCCAAGACGCGCGAACCACCAATCATAACCCAACCGGGTTGGGGGGTAAAAAATGCTGCCTGCTGCTATGACCGTCTGCCGTGCTGATCGTGGCTATTATTGGAGAGCGGGTTTGTGAAGCAAGGAATAACAATGAACAAAATTACTATTGTGGGTGCGGGCCGAGTCGGTGAGACCACCGCGCAGATGTTGGCCGAGGCCGAGTTGTGCCGGGAAGTGATGCTGGTGGATATCCGCGAGGATGCGCCCCAAGGGGTGGCGCTGGATGTGTTGCAGACCTCGAGTTTCTTCCGTTTCGATACCCGGGTCTCCGGCTCCAACGACCCGGCGGCGATGGCTGGTTCGGATCTGATCGTGGTAACTGCCGGGGTGCCGCGTAAGCCAGGCATGTCGCGTTCCGATGTATTGGAGGTGAATCTGGGTGTGATCGACGGCATTGTCGACAATGCTCTGCAGTATGCGCCGCAGGCGATGATGCTGGTGGTGAGCAACCCGGTGGATGTGCTGACCTTCCGCGCCTGGCAGCGCAGTGGTTGGGCGCGCGGGCGGGTGTTCGGTCAGGCCGGGGTGCTGGATGCCTCGCGTATGGCCAGTTTCATCGAGATGGAGACCGGCTTTTCCTCCCGCGACGTGACCACCATTGTGCTAGGTGGCCATGGTGATTCGATGGTGCCCCTGCCCCGTTTCTGCACCATCAACGGTATTCCCATCGAGCACTTCATCAGTCGCGAGAAGATCGATGTGATCATCGAACGGACCCGTAACGGCGGGGCGGAGATCCTCTCGCTGCGCAAGAACAGCAGTGCCTACGATGCCCCTGCCGCAGCCATCACCTCGATGATTGATGCGATCGCCAACAATCGCCGGCGCATCATGCCGACGGTGGCGATTCTGCAGGGGGAATATGGCGCTGAAAAAATCGCGATGGGGGTGCCCTGTGTGCTCTCCGAGGTGGGGGTCGAGTTGGTGGTCGATCTGGGCCTGACTGCGGAAGAGATGGCGCTGTTCGAGGCCTCGGCGGCGGCGGTGCGGGCGGATATCGCCAGGTTGTAGTGGCTTGGCAAGGAAACTATTTCCTGGGAGATGAATGATGACAGAGAAATATTTTTTACTGCAGGATGAAGCGGCAGGGGAATCGATCAGGTTGTCGGTGAGGGAGTCGGTGCAGGGGCCGCCGGCAATCGATGTTTCCAGGCTCTATCGGGATAGCGGGATCTTTACCTACGATCCGGGCTTTATGTCCACAGCCAGCTGTGAGAGCCGCATCACCTATATAAATGGTGAGGCAGGGGTGTTGGAGTATCGCGGTTATCCGATTGAGCAACTGGCGGCTCAGGCTGACTTCATCGAGGTGGCCTATCTCCTGCTCTACGGCGAGTTGCCAAATGCAGAGCAGCTGCAGCGTTTTGATCACCTGATCACCTACCACACGATGCTCAACGAGACACTGAAAAACTTCTTCAGCGGCTTCCACTACGATGCTCATCCGATGGCGATCATGGTGGGTGTGGTGGGTTCCCTCTCTGCCTTCTATCACGACTCCCTCGATATTGATAATCCTCGCCATCGGGAGATTTCAGCGCATCGCTTGATCGCCAAGATGCCGACGATTGCGGCGGCCAGCTACAAGCACAACATCGGTGAGCCGATCGTCTATCCCCGCAATGACCTTTCTTACTGCGGCAACCTGCTGCGCATGATGTATGCCACCCCTTGTGAAGAGTATCAGCCCGACCCGGTGGCCGAACGGGCGCTCAACCTGCTGTTCATCCTGCATGCGGACCATGAGCAGAACGCCAGCACCTCCACGGTGCGGCTGGCCGGCAGCTCTCAGGCCAACCCCTTCGCCTGTATCGCGGCTGGTATCGCCTCGCTCTGGGGGCCGGCCCATGGTGGCGCCAATGAGGCGGTGCTGAACATGCTGACGGAGATTGGTGATGTTGCCAATATCGATAAATATATCGCCAAGTCGAAGGACAAGAATGATACGTTTCGGCTAATGGGCTTTGGCCACCGGGTCTACAAAA
The DNA here is from genome assembly GCF_000224455.1 of endosymbiont of Riftia pachyptila (vent Ph05). Classification (NCBI taxonomy): domain Bacteria; kingdom Pseudomonadati; phylum Pseudomonadota; class Gammaproteobacteria; species endosymbiont of Riftia pachyptila. The sequence goes on along the minus strand of NZ_AFOC01000001.1, from coordinate 55,970 downwards.
ACTATGATCCACGCGCTGGCATCCTGCGGGAGATGTGCCTGGAGGTGTTAGAGAAACTCGCCGACAGTAACAATCCGATGTTTGAGCTGGCGCTGAAGCTGGAGGAGATCGCCCTCAGTGATGAGTACTTCGTGGAGCGCAAGCTCTATCCCAATGTCGACTTCTACTCGGGCATTATCTACCGGGCGCTGGGGATCCCAAACAACATGTTCACGGTGATGTTTGCCATCGGTCGTACGGTGGGTTGGGTGGCCCACTGGATGGAGATGATGAGCGATCCGCTGCAGAAGATCGGTCGCCCGCGGCAGATCTATAAAGGTGCGCCGCGGCGTGACTATGTGCCACTCGACAAGCGCTGAGTGGAGCGGTCAGGTCGGCGCCTGACTGAGCAGTGCGCTGAGCTGATCACGGTTGATGCCTCTGATCGGCTGGTCGCCGCCGGGTTCGAGTGGTCGGCTGTAGCGACCTTTCGGGGGCAGCACGATCAGTTCAAAGGCGCTCTCACCGGCGCGAAAGCGGAAGCTGGGCATGGGTTTGGGATGGCCGTTGCCAAACCGCAGCAGATGTTCGCTATCACGCCAGGGGATGTTCAAGTCGGAGAGGGCGAAGATCACCTCTTCCGGAGTGTCGGCGAATAGCAGCAGCTGGATCGCTGAGTTGCGGTCTGCGGTGCCGGCCTGCACCGCGCCGACCAGCAGCGGCAGAAAGCGGCTGAGAGCGTGCATCGCTTCGAGGGCATCGCGTTGAAGCTGCTGCAACGCGCTGGTCTGTTGCTCACCCAGAAACAGCCGCTGCTGCTCGCGCAACGCCTCTTCGATCTCCTCCCTTCGCGGCATCTGTCGTAGGTCGTTGAGGCCGAGACGGTTTGCCGCCTTGCGGCTGGCGTAGGCGTAATCCCCAGAGCGCTGTTCAGTCAGGATGCGCGCAGCTTCGTAGGCGATGCGGCGCTGAAGTTCACGTTTGTCGGCCTTCATCTGTTGTTTTAGAAAGGATCGACCTCGGATGTTGATGTGTCGCCGCCGTTGGGGTTGGAGGTGGTGCTTGGAGTTGTTTCGCTGCTGGGTGGTGTTGGCGCGTATTGCTCGCGAAAGGTCTCGAAGATTGCGTTCTTCTGGCTCGCGCTCACCGCCTCACCGGTCTCCGGATCGATACGCACGGTGACCATGCCGGGAGGCATCTCCAGAGACGATTCCGGTTTTCCTTCCAGGGCGACCCGCATGAAGTCGATCCAGGCCGGGAGCGCCGCTCTGCCCCCCACTTCACCCCGGCCGAGGGGCTGGACGTCATCGAAACCGATCCAGACGATGGCAACCAGGTCGCGGTGGAATCCGTTGAACCAAGCATCGCGTTGGTCGTTGGTGGTGCCGGTCTTGCCAGCCAGATCGCTGCGGCCGAGCTGCTTAGCGCGGGTTGCGGTGCCCGACTGGATTACATCGCGCATCATGGAGTTCATCAGGTAGTAGTTTTGCGCGGAGATGACCCGTTGAGCGCAGCGTTGCGGGGGGGGCTCGGTGGCGTAGAGAGGAGCGGCTTTGTCCGCGGCGGTTGGGCTGGATGTCTGCTCGGGTGGCTCACAGACGATCTCGGGTTCGGCTTTGAAAAGGGTTTCGCTCCGGTCGTTTTCAATGCGTTTTATCAGGTATGGCGTGATGCGATAACCGCCATTGGCCAGCACGGCATAGCCCTGAGCCATCTGCAACGGGCTGATGGCGCCGCTGCCGAGGGCGAGGGAGAGGTCGTGTGGTAGTTCGCTTTTACTGAAGCCGAAACGGCTGATGTAGTCGAGGGTGGTTTCGATGTTCATCGACCGCAGCAGCCGTATCGAGACGAGATTGCGGGATTTTTTCAGCGCATAGCGCAGCCGGGTCGGGCCAAAAAATCGACCGCTGTAGTTCTCCGGTCGCCAGGCTGCCTCCAGTGCCGGGTCTTCAAATACCACCGGGGCGTCGTTGATCAGGCTGGCGGGAGTGTAGCCTGCTTCCAGTGCGGCGGAGTAGATGAATGCCTTGAAGCCAGAACCGGGCTGGCGTTTGGCCTGGGTGGCCCGGTTGAACTTGCTCCAGTAGAAGTCGTAGCCGCCGGTGAGGGTCTGGATCGCGCCGTCGTTGGGGTTGAGGGAGATGAAGGCCCCGGCAACTTGGGGGATTTGCGCCAGACGCCAAATGGGTTCGCCCTCTGGCTGCGGTTCACGCGTAACGCGGATCAGGTCGCCGGGTTTGAGGATCTCAGCGGCGTTTTTTGGTGCGTTTCCGACCCTTTCCTGGTCGATGAACGGAGCGGCCCAAGCGAGACCTAGCCATTCAAGCGTGATGCTGTCGCCGTTACCGATGTAGACCGTGGCGGATTTTTCCTGCACTTCGGTGACTATGCCGCTGGTGAGTTGAGCGATCGGCTTGAGCTCTGCGAGCAGTGGATCGAGGGTTTCCGGGGTGGAGGGCTGTGGCAGTGTCCGATTGCCCTCCGCGCCGCGGTAGCCGTGGCGCTTATCGTAGGCAAGTAGGCTGTTGCGCAGGGCCGTGTTGGTGGTCTGCTGGAGGCGGCTGTCGATGGTGGTGAAGATGCGGTAGCCGCCAGTATAGGCCTGGTTGCCAAAACGGGCGACCGCCTCGGCACGGGCCATTTCGGCTACGTAGGGTGCGTCTACCTCGCTGAGCGCCTGGTGCAGGGAGGCGCTCAGCGGGGCGATGCGGGCCGCCTCATACTCTTCAGCAGAGATGAAGTCCAGGCTGCGCATCCTGCCGAGCACATAGTTGCGGCGCTGCTTTGAGCGCGTGGGGTTGCTGATGGGGTTGTTTTTTGAGGGTGCCTTTGGCAGACCTGCAACCATGGCGATCTCCGCCAGTGTGAGTTCGCTGACCGGTCGTCCATAGTAGACCAGCGCGGCAGCGCCAACGCCGTAGGAACGATGCCCCAGATAGATTTTATTGAGGTAGAGTGCCAGGATCTCCTCTTTGCTGAGTTCGTTTTCGATCTTGAGGGAGAGGAAGATCTCATTGAGTTTACGGGTGAAGGTCTTCTTTCGACTTAGGAAGAAGTTTCGCGCCACCTGCATGGTGATAGTGCTGCCGCCCTGACGGCGCTCTCCGGTCAGCAACAGCTGGAATGCGGCCCGTAGTAGGCCGTGATAGTCAACACCCGGATGTTCGAAGAAGCGGTCATCTTCGGCGGCCAGGATCGCCTGGATCAGGCGCTTTGGTACCTCGTCATATTGTAGTGGCTGGCGACGCTTCTCGCCGAATTCGGCAATCAGTTTGTTGTCGTTGCTGTAGATTCGAAGCGGGACCTGAAAATGGATGTCTTTAAGAACATCGATGGATGGCAGGTCAGGCTTTAGATAAAGGTAGGTGCCGTAGATACCGGACAGGCCCAGCAAAAACATGACGAGAGCCGGGAGAAGGATGAATTTTACGATTTTATGCAGTGGCTTCATGCGCTACATCACAGAAAAAAGGGGTCCTGGGAGACCAGAATGGAGTGCTCGTAGATCGAGCCATTGGGCTCTTGGTCGATCAGGGGGATGACTGAGGACAAAGATCTCTCCGTTAGTCGCGTGCTGCGCGGAAAAGTTGCGTGTTCCAATAAATGCTGTTGGTTATTTTGCCGCGGCGCAGGTCACTGTTTCTCGCTCAGATTATCCCAGTGTTTGTGAGAAGCGATATACTAACAGAACTTGGCAGAGGGTTTGTGGTTGCTGGCAAAAAACGGCTTCACAAAAAAATCATTTGCTGCTATATAGTTAACTACTCTAGTTAAAGAGATTCCTCGGTTTTGGGGCTTGGGGAAGGCTTTTCAGGAAACCCGCATGTTCTTCGGTAGAAAAAAACCACCTCTGGTTGGGATTGATATCAGCTCTACGACAGTAAAATTGTTGGAGCTTTCCTCGAATGCCGGCCGTGGTGGCGCCATGTACCGGGTGGAGGCCTATGGTGTAGAGCCTTTGCCGCCAAATGCAGTTGTTGAAAAAAACATCGCCGATGTTGACGCTGTGGGAGAGGCGATCAAGGCTGTGCTGCGGCGTTCTGCTTCCAAGGCAAAGCAGGCGGCGGTGGCCGTCTCGGGGTCGGCGGTTATCACCAAGGTGATCTCTATGCCGGCCGCCCTGTCAGACCAGGAATTGGAGAGCCAGATCCAGCTGGAAGCTGATCAGTACATCCCTTACCCCTTGGAGGAGGTCAATATCGACTTTGAGGTGCTGGGAACATCGGAAAAAAATCCGGAGTTGATGGATGTGCTACTGGCGGCGTCGCGCAGTGAGAATGTAGACGATCGGGTTGCTGTCTTGGAGTTGGCCGGGCTGACGGCGGCAATCGTCGATGTTGAAGCCTATGCGATGGAGAATGCATGTTCTCAACTCGTTGACCAGTTGCCTGAGCATGGGGTTGACCAGACTATTGCCGTGGCCGATATTGGCGCTACCACCACTACCCTCAACGTTCTGCACAACAACAAGATCATCTACACACGTGAGCAGAATTTTGGGGGGCGGCAGCTTACCGAAGAGATTCAACGGCGGTATGGGCTTTCATTGGAAGAGGCAGGAATGGCAAAGCGCCAGGGTGGTTTGCCGGACAATTATGTGCCCGAAGTGCTGGAGCCATTTAAAGAGGCGATGGCGCAGCAGGTGAGTCGTTCGCTCCAGTTCTTCTTTTCATCCAGTGCCTACAGCAGTGTTGAACACATTGTGTTGGCAGGTGGCAGTTCATCGATTCCCGGTGTCGATGAGTTGATCGAGGAGAAGTTGAGCACGCCTGCCTCGGTGGCAAATCCATTTGCCAATATGTCAGTGTCGTCCAAAGTGAAGCCACAGGCGCTTAGCGCAGATGCTCCAGCCTTGATGATAGCTTGTGGGCTAGCCCTGAGGAGTTTCGATTAATGGCGCGTATCAATCTACTTCCGTGGCGTGAAGCGGAGCGCAAAAAACGGCAGCGGGAGTTTGGTTTCATGCTGATGGCGGCTGTTGTGGTGACGGTCATCGCCATCATCTCATTGCATATGCATATTCAGAGCTTGATTGCTGCTCAGGATAGCCGCAACGCTTTCCTTGGGAGGGAGATTGCTGTTGTTGAGCAGCAGATCAAGGAGATCAGCGACCTTGGCAGAACAAAGGCGGGGTTGTTGGCACGAATGAATATTATCCAAGAGTTGCAAAGTAGCCGGCCTCAGATAGTCCATCTGTTTGATGAGTTGGTTGCGACTCTGCCGGAAGGGGTCTATCTGACCAAAGTCAGTCAGTCGGGAACACGGGTGAAGATTACAGGGCGGGCGCAATCTAATGCCAGGGTCTCTGCATTTATGCGCAAAATCGAGGCATCCCAATGGCTAGGCAAACCCAACCTTAACTTGATCGAAAATAAAGAAGAGACTGGTACTGGTCTTAGTCATTTTGTGCTGGTTGCGCAGCAGATCTCCCAAAATAGGGAGGAAGACAAGTGAACCTACAGGAGCTCAATGAACTCGATTTTAACAACATTGGCCAATGGCCGATGGTGGTCAAGCTTATCCTGGTATTGATCGTGTGCGTGCTGGTTGGGGCCGTCGGATATTATGTGGATACTGAAAAGCAGCTCAAAAAGCTGAAACAGGTTGAACAGAAAGAGTTGAAGTTGCGTGATGAATTCGTCGAGAAGCAATCGAAGGCGGCGAATCTTGATGCCTATAAAAAGCAGCTTGAAGAGATGAAGCAATCGTTCGGTGCCATGTTGCGCCAGTTGCCGAATAAAACCGAGGTTGCTGATCTGTTGGTCGATGTTTCGCAGACTGGGCTGGCAGCAGGTCTGGAATTCGAACTGTTTAAGCCTCAAGGAGAGGTGCCACGAGAATTCTATGCAGAGTTACCAATCAAGATCAAGGTGAATGGTTATTATCATGAGTTTGGTGATTTTATAAGTGGTTTGGCTGCCCTGCCACGAATTGTCACCATACATAATGTAAATATCTCGCACCGGAAAAAGAGAACAGCGGGGGCAGATGATGGCCGCCTGATATTGGAGGCAACAGCTAAGACCTACCGCTATATGAACGAGGAGGAGGAACAATGATGCTCTCCTCTCCTACTATGCGCTCAAAGTGGTGGTTTGTTCTGGTGCCGCTTTTTATGATGGCAGGGTGTACTGAGTCCCGTGTTGATGACCTGGAACGCTTCGTTGCTGATACCAAGTCAGCGACACCGCCCCGTATAGATCCTCTGCCAGAAGTGCAACAGATTGATACCTTCTTGTATGAGAGTGGGGGGCGACGTGATCCCTTTTCATCGGAGGTCCAACAGACAGAGATTGACCGGGTTACCGTGGATGATGGTGTTTCGCCTAACTTCAATCGACGTAAGGAGGAGTTGGAACACTTCCCGCTCGACTCGATTCGAATGGTTGGTACTCTGGAGCAGGATGGAACCACTTGGGGTTTGGTGCAGACGCCTGAAGGCACGATTCACAGGGTGCGGGCTGGGAATTACATGGGGCGGAATCATGGGCGGGTGACTGTGATTTCGGAAGAGAAGATAGACCTGACGGAAATTGTTCAGGATGGTTTAGGCGGATATCGTGAGCGCTTGGCCTCCCTTGCGTTGACGGAATAATCCAGAGGATTTATGAAATGAATGGTTTGCCAGCGGCAATCAGGAGCGGACTGGAAGAAGGCGTCAACACGCCGTCACGAGGGATAAAGCCCAAGTGGTTCCTGTACCTATTGCTTACCCTGTGGATTCTTCCGGTAACTGCGTTTGCAGATAATCAGCTGAAATCTATCGATTTCTCCGCACTCCCCGGCGATCAGCTTCAGCTCAGGTTGTCACTTTCCGAAAAGATTGTGTTGCCAGCCAGCTTTACGACCGAATCGCCGGCGCGAATCGCCTTGGACTTTGCAGAAGTAAGTAGCGCGCTCGACTATAAAACATTGCCGATTGGTGTTGGAGCCGTACAAAGTGTCACAGCCCTTGAGGCTGGAAACAGAACGCGGGTGGTGATCAACCTGATCAGCACAGTAGCATTTACTCTCAAGGTAGATGGCTTGGATGTGGTGTTGACCTTGGATGCGGGCAACCGGGGATTGGTTGAGTCACCGGAGAAAGGCACAGAAGAACCTCAAGTCGCGACTGCAGTAGCTGCTAAAGCAGCTGGACAGGCCGATAGCATTGAGGAGATCGATTTTAGGCGCGGAACAGATGGAGAGGGCCGCGTTTTGGTGACGTTTTCAGATCCTACTATCGCAGTTGATGTGCGGGAAGAGGGTGGTCAGGTATTGATGGAGTTTTTTGGTGTGACTGTGCCGTCATCCTTGGTGCAAACCCTGGATGTGGTTGATTTCGCGACGCCAGTGACAAAGATTGAAACAAGGCCGCGAGGGGAAAATGTTATTGTTTCGATCTCCACAACAGGCGAATACGAATACATGGCGTATCAAGCAAATGATGTATTTGCTGTGGAATTGCGACCTTTGAGTAAAGCTGAAAAGGAAGCTTTGCAGAAAGAGCGGTTAGTCTATTCGGGAGATCGGCTATCGCTCAATTTTCAGGATATTGAAGTGCGATCGGTGTTGCAGTTATTGGCCGACTTTACCGGCCTCAATCTAGTGACTAGCGATACTGTTGGTGGACGGATCACTCTTCGCCTGAAAAATGTACCTTGGGATCAGGCGTTGGATATCATTCTCAAATCCAAGGGCCTCTCAATGCGGCGCAATGATAATGTCATCATGGTCGCGCCAACTGAGGAGATTGCGGCGCGTGAGCAGTTGGAGCTGGAGTCGCAGCAAAAGATAGAAGAGCTTGCCCCGCTGAGATCGGAATTTATCCAGGTTAACTATGCAAAGGCCGCTGATCTGGCTTCATTATTGAAATCCTCCGAGAATCGTCTGCTGTCTGAGCGCGGTAACGTTACAGTAGATGTGCGGACCAATACCCTACTGGTGCAGGATACTGCTTCAAAGCTTGAAGATATTCGCCGACTGCTGCAAAGGCTTGACATTCCAGTGCGTCAGGTTCTGATTGAGTCCAGGATCGTGATTGCCAACAATGACTTTACCAAAGCGTTGGGTGTGCGATTTGGTGCAACTACCAGTGCCAGTGCGGGTAGTAATGAAGCCTTGATTGCTGGTGGAATGCCTGGCCATATCTCCTCATTCGGTATTGATAAGGGCACTTTTATGACAACGACTACCGGCCAGCCGATTGCCGCCGGTATTGAAATCCCCGCCGGCTCTGGAAATGAGGCGCTGATGGTAAACCTGCCGGCTACAGCGCCCTCTGGTGCCATCAACTTCCTGGTTGGTAAAGTGGGTTCTTATTTATTGCAGTTGGAGCTTTCTGCGATGCAGTCGGAGGGCAAAGGTGAGGTAATCTCAAGCCCGCGTGTTATCACTTCGGATCAGAATAAGGCAACTATCAAACAGGGCGTAGAGATTCCTTATCAGGAAGCCACATCAAGTGGTGCGACCTCTGTGAGTTTTAAAGAGGCAGTATTGAAGCTAGACGTCACGCCTCATATAACCCCCGACGATAGAATTCGTATGGATCTTGAGATAAACAAGGACAGTCCGGACTTCTCCCGTTCTGTATTGGGTGTGCCGCCACTCGATACTCGTAAGATCGAGACGACTGTGCTGGTCGATAATGGAGAAACGATTGTTCTTGGTGGCGTATTTGAGCGAACCAAGACCCAGAACCGGGAGCAGGTTCCGCTTTTCGGTGATCTGCCTTATGTTGGAGTTCTGTTCCGAAAAACAGAAAATACGGATGAAAACCGAGAGCTTCTGATCTTTGTGACGCCAAAGATTCTTAAGGAATCCCTTCGAATTCGCTAGGCACATCGATCGTTAAATATACAGGCGCGCCTTTTGGCGCGCCTTTTCTGTTTTAGAGTACCTTTTGCAGGCGCATCGTCAAATGGATATATCTGAGTTCAATGGCTAGGCGACAAAGTCTTTTTTTGATTGGCCCGATGGGGGCTGGCAAAAGCACAGTTGGCAGGCAGTTAGCTGAAGTGCTTGGTATGGATTTTCTGGATTCGGATCTCGAGATCCAGAAGCGCACCGGCGTTGATATCCCCACTATTTTCGAATTCGAAGGTGAGGAAGGATTTCGCAAACGTGAGGCCGTGGTTATTGATGAACTGACCGGTAAGGATTCGATTGTCCTGGCGACAGGTGGAGGTGCTGTATTGCGTGATGAGAACCGGCGCAATCTTTCATCGCGGGGTCTCGTAGTTTACCTCTACTGCTCGCCAGAACAGCAGTTTGAGAGGACATGCAGAGACAAAAGTCGTCCTCTGCTGCAGACAGAAAACCCCCTTGCCAAGTTGCAGGAGTTGATGGCGATACGGGACCCGCTCTATAGACAGACCGCGGACATAGTGATTGCAACTGAGCAGCGGAATGCCCAGGCTGTTGCGAGAGAGATCAGTAAACGCCTGGAGTTGATTGACTGATGAGTATCATTTAGGTGGTTGGTGAGAGTTGCATATGTCTACAAATACATTGACTGTTGAGCTTGGCGAACGAAGTTACCCGATCTATATCGGAGAAGCGATCCACCACCAGGCAGAGTTCTATCGTCGCCATATTACAGGTAGGCAAGTGATGGTGGTGACGAATGAGACCATTGCTCCGCTCTATCTTGATGAGACCCTGTCTGCATTGTCTGGGTATGATGTGGCCACGATCATCCTGCCTGATGGGGAGCAGTATAAGACTCTGGAGACACTGAACAAGGTCTTTACCGGCCTGCTTGAACATCGCTTTACCCGTAAGGCGACGCTGGTGGCACTTGGGGGTGGCGTGATCGGTGATATAACGGGGTTTGCGGCGGCATCGTACCAGCGGGGGATTCCGTTTATCCAGGTTCCGACAACACTGCTTTCCCAAGTCGATTCATCTGTTGGTGGTAAGACCGGTGTGAATCACGCGCTCGGGAAAAACATGATCGGTGCCTTCTATCAGCCGCTTGCGGTGTTGGCGGATACTGCGACACTCAACACACTGGATGAACGCCAATTGGCGGCGGGCATCGCCGAGGTGATCAAATATGGCCTGATTGTCGATTCAGCCTTCTTTAGTTGGCTTGAGCAGAATATGGATCGACTCCTGAGCCGGGAGCCAGCCGCCCTCGCCCATGCTATCGAGGTCTCCTGCCGTTGCAAGGCAGACGTTGTGGCGGCGGATGAGCGGGAATCTAGTCAGCGCGCCCTGCTCAATTTTGGCCATACATTTGGTCATGCGATTGAGACTGGGATGGGCTACGGAGCCTGGCTGCATGGTGAGGCAGTGGCCGCGGGCATGAGCATGGCAGCCAATCTTTCACACAGGATGGGCTGGATAACAGAAGATGACCTGCAGCGTTGTTGCAGTCTAATTGAGCGGGCTGGGCTGCCGATCCAGCCTCCCGCTGAGATCAGCCCGGATCGGTTTCTGCAGCTGATGGCGGTCGACAAGAAGGTACTGGATGGGCGACTCCGTCTCGTATTGCTGAAGGGAATTGGGCAATCAGTTGTTACGGATGATTTTGACCATCAGTCTTTGCTGGAAACGTTGGAGTCGTATCAGTAATAATCCGCCTCTCCTGAAAGGTGTGCAGTGGTGATCAGTAGTGATTTTTTCTCAACTCCAGAGCTGGCGCAGCGCCTCGATCTGCTTCGACACCTGATTGAAAACAGCGAGTTGCTGCCTGTCGTGCGGGGTGCAGCCGGTGTTGGTAAAAGCGCCATCGTTGCCCAGCTGCGTAAGCAAGCTCCGGAGTCCTGGCAGGTTTGCCTCGTCGATGCGACGCCCCTGACTCAGCCTGATGTGGTGATCTCGACGATCTGCCGTTGCTTCGGCATTGCGCAGGAGGAGCAGTGGTCAAAGGCGCTGAGCAAGCACTTTCAGATGCTACGCGCTCAGGGCGTGACGCCAGTGATCCTTGTTGACGATGCTCACGAGCTTCCCCACTCTGCGATCATCACCTTGATGCGAATCTTTGAGAAGCAGATTGACGGCCGCCCTCAGGCCAGTCTCGTCCTGTTTGGTAATCCACAGGTCGATACGATACTGACAGCCGCGCCAATTCGGGCAATGGCGACCGACAAACTTCATGTAATTGATCTGCCGGTGATTTCTCTGGAGCATGTCCGCGCCTTCATGGAGTTTATTATCCGTGCCGAGGAGTTGCCGGCACGGCTAGGGTTGAATAACGCACTGCTTGAGCGAATCCACCGGGAGACGGGGGGCAGGCCCGGCGCTCTTGCTTCCTCGATTCTGGATGCGCTCGGGGAGGCAGAAGAGGGCGCGGCTTCGTCTAAGGCTAGCAATATGGCGGTGATCAAGCGCACCGGGATTGCGGTCGTGGTCTTATTGTTAGGTGGCGTCCTGCTGTTTCAAGAGCAGATCAATCGTCTTATCGACCCCGGTGTAATTAAGCGTGGTGCAGATCGGCAAACGTTGCCGGTGGAGTCAGAGATGCTGATGCTGGGTGAACTGGACCAGCTTGTCCCGGCGCCGAAACAGACCCCGGCTGAAGTGCTGCGCCAGGAGCCTGCTTTGGTGCTGGCGAACCAGTCTGACGTAGAGGCCGGGCAAGCTCCGGCGTCTCCACCAGTGCAAATCGACTCTGCGCCAGCCACACCAGCAGAGTCTGTGCAAATACCCGAAGCGAAGGCGCCAGCCGATGCGGAATCACCGGAACCGGAGTCAATGCCCGTTGAGGTGGTTGAGGTGCCATCAGAGCAGCAGCCAGTGTCGACTGACGATGAAGTGGCTGTAGTCGATGAGTCTGTGATGGTAGATGAGGTGACGGCATCTGAGCCGGAGGAAAATCCCGAGCTGCTCCAGCAGGCGGTTGATGCCGCGCCTGAGGTGGGCGGTGAAGATGAAGCCCGAACTGCTGCTGAGTTTGAGTCTGAGCAGAGTAGTGATGCGACTGCTGTCACCGAGACTGAGGAGGTCGAAACCGCCGGTGAATCGCCGACTGTTGTCGCGGAGGTGAAGCAAGAGCTGGAGCTGCTGCCTGCGGCTGGCTTGTTGGAGGCAGCCAGTGTAAAAGACAAAAAAGGGGACTCGCCAGCGCAGACTTCTGAGCCGTTTCGACGCGATGCGTGGCTCAAGAGCCAGAAGCCGGATGCCTACGCGATCCAGATGCTGGGTGTCGGTCGGCTTGAGTCATTACTGGAGTTTGTGCGGCGTCATGGGCTGGAGGAGCGGGCGATCTATTTTGAGTCGCGTCGTAACAAAAACCCTGGCATGTGCTGCTGTGGGGTGTCTATCCTGACAGGAAGAGCGCGAAGGCGGCTCAGGCCGAGCTTCCGGCCTCGCTGCGGCGAAAAACGCTCTGGATTCGCGGTCTGGGTTCGATCCAATCGAGCATGCTTGAATCACCTCGATAGACGAGGTAAAGCATCCATATTTCAGCCACTTAAGAGCAGAATGCCTGCTTCATTCTGGAGCTGGACAGCCTCCCGTTAGGCTGCTGATTGTCAAGCACTGGCTTGTGCTCCATTTCTCATATATGCTACGCGGTTTCGTGCGCGCCATATTGCGGTGCAGCAGGTGCTATTGCCCGGCGATCAGCGCCAAACAGGATTCAACTGCCTTGAATAAGCGCCAAATGTCTGGTTTATATCCGGCCTTGGCGCATTAATCGACCTTAGAGGTTTTGCAATGAACCAAGGTGCTTTACCTCCGCGCCAGGGGTTGTACGATCCCGCTAACGAACATGATGCCTGTGGTGTCGGCTTTGTTGCCAACATCAAGGGCGAGAAGAGCCACCAGATCGTCCAGCAGGGGCTGGAGATTCTTGATCGACTGACCCACCGTGGTGCAGTCGGTGCCGACCCCAAGGCGGGTGACGGTGCTGGCATCCTGATGCAGTTGCCTGATGTCTTCTTCCGCGCAGTCGTCGATTTTGATTTGCCGGCGGTGGGTGAGTACGCGATTGGCATGTTGTTTCTGCCGCGTAACGAGGCGAGCCGCACTGTCTGCGAAGAGGTCGTCGAGCGCCTTATCAAGGAAGAAGGCCAGCAGCTGATCGGCTGGCGTGATGTGCCGGTAGACAACAGCGGTCTCGGCTACAGTGTGACCCCGACCGAGCCGGTGGTGCGTCAGGTGATCGTAGCGCGTGGCGACAACTGTGCAGATCAGGAAGCTTTCGAGCGCAAACTGTTTGTGATCCGCAAGCAGATCGAACAGCTGGTGCGTAAGGCTGAGATGGAAGGCGGTAGCTCCTTCTACTTCAGCTCCTTCTCCTCGCGCACCATCGTCTACAAAGGCATGCTGCTGTCGAACCAGGTCGGTGAGTACTATGAAGATCTGCGTGATGAGCGGATGACCAGCGCCCTGGCGCTGGTGCATCAGCGCTTTTCCACCAACACCTTCCCCACCTGGGATTTGGCCCACCCCTTTCGCATGATCGCCCACAATGGTGAGATCAACACCCTGCGCGGCAATGTCAACTGGATGCGGGCGCGTAAGCACTCGATGGCCTCCGGTATCCTGGGCGAGGATCTGGAAAAGATCTGGCCGCTGATCCCGGAAGGCCAGTCCGACTCGGCCTGCTTCGATAACGCCTTGGAGCTGCTGGTGGCCGGCGGTTACAGCCTCTCTCACGCGATGATGATGCTGATCCCAGAAGCCTGGGGCGGTAACAAGCAGATGGATCAGCAGCGCCGCGCCTTCTACGAATACCATGCGGCCCTGATGGAGCCCTGGGATGGCCCTGCCGCAGTCGCCTTCACCGATGGCCGGCAGATCGGCGCCACCCTCGACCGCAACGGCCTGCGTCCTGCCCGTTACCTGATCACCGAGGACAATCTGGTGGTGATGGCCTCTGAGATGGGCGTGCTCGATATCCCGGAAGAGAAGATCGTCAAAAAGTGGCGTTTGCAGCCGGGCAAGATGTTTCTCATCGATATGGAGCAGGGGCGCATCATTGACGATGCCGAGCTGAAACAGCAGATCGCCAGCGCCAAGCCTTACCAGGCGTGGCTCGATAAGACCCAGATCCACCTGGACGCCCTCCCCTCGGATGTCGCTCCAATGGCTCCGGATGCCGCGACTCTGCTGCGCGCTCAGCAGGCCTTCGGCTACAGCCAGGAGGACATCAAATTCCTGCTCACGCCGATGGTGCTGACTGGCCAGGAGGGCACCGGCTCGATGGGTGCAGACAACCCGCCCTCGGTGCTGTCGCTGCGTGCCAAGCATCTCTCCACCTATTTCAAGCAGAACTTCGCCCAGGTGACTAATCCGCCGATCGACCCGATTCGCGAAGAGATCGTGATGTCGCTGGTGAGCCTGATCGGGCCGCGGCCAAACCTGCTGAACCTCTCCGATGCGGGTCGACAAAAGCGCCTGGAGGTCTCCCAGCCGGTGCTGACCAATGAGGACCTGGAGCGCATCCGCCACATCGAAGACAACACGGGTGGTGCCTTCCGCACCAAGACCCTGCATATCAGCTACCCTGTCAGCGAGGGCGCGGCAGGGATGAAGGCGGCGCTGAGCGCGCTCTGCGAACTGGCAGAGCAGAGTGTTGAAGAGGGCTACAATATCCTGATCCTCTCCGACCGCCGGGTCGATGCCGACAACATCGGCATCCCGGCGCTGCTGGCCACCTCTGCGGTGCACCACCACCTGATCCGTAAAGGGCTGCGTACTGAGTCGGGGCTGGTGGTCGAGACTGGTGGCGCGTTGGAGATACACCACTTCGCCACACTCGCCGGCTACGGTGCCGAGGCGGTCAATCCCTATCTCGCCTTTGACACCATCCAGGCGCAGCTTGCCTCACTGCCTGAGCCGCTGGCGTTTGCCGAAGCCCAGGCCCGCTACATTAAGGCGATTGGTAAGGGGCTGAAGAAGGTGATGTCGAAGATGGGCATCTCCACCTACCAATCCTACTGCGGTGCGCAGATCTTCGATGCGGTGGGTCTCTCCAGCGTCTTCATCGACGACTACTTCAGCGGTACCACCACTACCATCGAAGGTGCGGGCTTGTTGGAGGTTGCCGCCGAGGCAGTGAAGTGGCATGGCAAGGCCTTTGGTGAGCAGCAGATCTACCAGAAGCATCTCGATGTGGGCGGCGACTACGCCTACCGGCTACGTGGTGAGGATCACAACTGGACCCCTGAGAGCATCGCCAAGATGCAACATGCGGTACGTGCCAACGACTGGAACAGCTACGAGGCGTTCGCTAAGTCGATCAACGAACAGAATGAGGTCCTGCTGACTCTGCGCGGCCTGTTCGAGTTCAAGTTTGCCGAGCAGCCGATCCCGCTGGACGAGGTCGAGCCGGCTAAGGAGATCGTCAAACGTTTCGTTACCGGCGCCATGTCCTTCGGCTCCATCTCCTATGAGGCTCACTCCACCTTGGCGGTGGCGATGAACCAGATCGGCGGCAAGTCGAACACCGGTGAGGGTGGCGAGGAGCCCGCGCGCTTCAATCCGCTGCCGGACGGTTCGCGTAACCCGGAGCGTTCCGCCATCAAGCAGGTCGCCTCCGGCCGTTTTGGCGTAACCACCGAGTATCTGGTCAACTCCGATGATATTCAGATTAAGATGGCCCAGGGTGCCAAGCCCGGTGAGGGTGGTCAGCTGCCGGGCCACAAGGTCAACCAGCAGATCGCACGGGTACGCCACTCCACCCCGGGTGTGGGGCTGATCTCGCCGCCGCCGCACCACGACATCTATTCGATCGAGGATCTGGCCCAGCTGATCCACGATCTGAAGAACGTACAGCCCAAGGCGCGGATCAGCGTCAAGCTGGTCTCGGAGGTGGGTGTGGGCACGGTTGCCGCTGGCGTTTCCAAGGCCCACGCCGACCATGTCACCATCTCTGGCTACGATGGCGGCACTGGCGCCTCGCCGCTGACCTCGATCAAGCACGCCGGTTCGCCCTGGGAGATCGGCCTCGCCGAGACCCACCAGACTCTGGTGCTGAACCGCCTGCGCTCACGCATCGCGGTACAGGCTGACGGCGGCATGCGCACCGGTCGTGACGTGGTGATCGCCGCCCTGCTGGGCGCCGATGAGATCGGCTTCGCCACCGCACCGCTGATCGCTGAAGGCTGCTTGATGATGCGCAAGTGCCACCTCAACACTTGCCCGGTGGGCATCGCCACTCAGGACCCTGAGCTGCGCCAGCGTTTCACCGGCAAGCCCGAGCATGTGATCAACTACTTCTTCTTCGTCGCCGAGGAAGCGCGTCGTTTGATGGCGAAGCTCGGCTTCCGCAGCTTTGGCGAGATGATCGGCCAGTCCGAGCGTCTCGACATGCGCAAGGCGATCGGCCACTGGAAGGCGAAGGGGCTCGACTACTCCCGGTTGCTGGCCAAGCCGCAAGCCGCCGAGGGCGATGCGGTCTACAATAGCGAGCGCCAGGACCATGGTCTCGACAAGGCGATCGACAACGAGCTGATCAAACAGGCCGCACCCGCCCTGGAGAGGGGCGAGGCAGTGAAGATCGCGATCGACATCCACAACTACAACCGCACCTTTGGCACTATGCTCTCTGGTCGGCTGGCGGAGCGGTACGGCTTCGCTGGGCTGCCGGATGACACCGTCTATATCAAGGTGAAAGGCACTGCTGGTCAGTCCTTTGGGGCCTGGCTGACCAAAGGCGTAACCCTGGAGTTGGCCGGTGAAGGCAACGACTATGTCGGCAAGGGCCTCTCTGGCGGACGTCTGGTGATCTACCCGCCTAGCGAGTCAAAGATCGGCAAGGCGGAGGAGAACATCATCGTCGGTAACACTGTGTTGTACGGTGCGATCTCCGGTGAGTGTTACTTCCGCGGGGTCGCCGGTGAGCGTTTCTGCGTGCGCAACTCCGGTGCCAGCGCAGTGGTAGAGGGCGTGGGCGACCACGGCTGTGAATACATGACTGGCGGTGTCGTGGTGGTGCTCGGTAGTACCGGCCGTAACTTCGCTGCAGGCATGTCGGGCGGTATCGCCTATGTGCTCGACGAGGCGGGCGACTTCGAGGCTCGCTGCAACCTGGCTCAGGTTGAGCTCGAGCCGATCGCCGAAGAGGACGACGCGCTGGAGGCGCTGGAGCACCAGGGCGGTGATCTGGAGACCCATGGTCGGGTTGATGTCAGTCACGACATGACCCGCTTCGACGCGATCCGCCTCAAGCAGCTGATCGCAAACCACCTGCACTACACCAATTCTGAGGTTGCGAGGAACATTCTTGACAACTGGGAGGCGTACCTGCCGAAGTTCGTCAAGGTGATGCCGGTGGAGTACCGTCGCGCACTGAAGGCGCTGCAGGCAGAGAAGCAGGCCGGGGCCGGCGCCTGATAGCCATTGATTATTGGTCCGCGAAAAACGCAAGACACGCAAAGAGTTTATTGTTTTGCGTTCCTCGCGGATAAAAACCGGAGTTAACTAACGATGGGTAAGCCCACAGGTTTCAAAGAGTTTCCGCGCCAGGACCGCGGCTATGCGCCGGTCGCCGACCGGCTGACTCACTACGGCGAGTTTATGATTCCGCTCAGCGATGAGGCGCTGAGTCAGCAGGGCGCACGCTGCATGGATTGTGGTATCCCCTTCTGCCATCAGGGCTGTCCGGTGAACAACATCATCCCCGACTGGAACGACCTGGTCTATCGGGGCGAGTGGCGTGCTGCCATCGATGTGCTGCACTCCACCAACAACTTCCCTGAGTTCACCGGTCGGATCTGCCCTGCCCCCTGTGAGGCGGCCTGCACACTCAATCTTGACGATGTCCCGGTAACCATCAAGACGCTCGAATACAGCATCATCGAGCGAGCCTGGGAAGAGGGCTGGGTGACGCCACAGATCCCACGCCACAAGAGTGGCAAGCGGGTTGCGGTGGTCGGCTCCGGTCCTGCCGGCATGGCGGCGGCGCAGCAGCTGGCCCGTGCTGGTCATGCGGTGGTGATCTATGAAAGGCAGAATCGCATTGGCGGTCTGCTGCGCTACGGCATTCCCGACTTCAAGCTGGACAAGAAGGTGATCGACCGGCGCATGGCGCAGATGCGTGCGGAAGGGGTCGAGTTTAAGACCAACGTGCATGTAGGTGTCGACATCAAGGCGAAGCAGCTGCTCGAGGCGTACGATGCAGTGGTGCTGACCGGCGGTTCTGAGAAACCCAGGGATCTGCCGATTCCGGGGCGCGAACTGCGGGGCGTCGAGTTCGCCATGGATTTTCTGCGCACCAACAGCCGTCGGGTGCAGGGTGATCAGATCCCCGAGGATGAGTTTATCTCTGCCGAAGGCAAGCATGTGGTGGTGATCGGCGGTGGTGATACCGGCTCCGACTGCATCGGTACCTCCAACCGACATGGCGCAGCCTCCGTCACCCAGCTGGAGATCATGCCGCAGCCGCCGGAGAAGGAGGACAAATCCATCACCTGGCCCAACTGGCCCAACAAGATGCGCACCTCCTCCTCTCAGGAAGAGGGCTGCGAGCGCATCTGGCAGGTCGCCACCAAGGCGTTTGTCGACGATGGCAACGGCCAGGTCAAGGCGGTGAAGTGCGTCAAGGTCGAATGGAATAAGGATGATGCGGGCAACTGGCAGATGTCCGAGGTCGAGGGCTCTGAGTTCGAACTAAAGGCCGATCTGATCACCCTGGCGATGGGTTTTGTCCATCCGGTTCACGAGGGCATGCTCGAAGAGCTGGGCGTGGAGCTGGATGGCCGCGGCAACGTCAAGGGTGAGACCGAAGGTGTGGATGCCTACAAGACCTCGATCGAGGGGGTCTATGCGGCGGGAGATATGCGCCGGGGGCAGTCGCTGGTGGTCTGGGCGATCCGTGAGGGGCGTCAGTGCGCCAAGGCGGTGGACGAATATCTGATGGGTTCGTCTGATCTACCTCGATAAGGCTGAGTTATCGGGCTGGCTAAAAAAGGGGCTGCGGCCCCTTTTTTTGTGGTTGTCACTCAGGTCAGATGGAAAACCGTCAGCTCCTGGTCGGGATTGAAACGCCAGTCGATGTGGGTCCAGCTGGGGGCGATCTCCAGTCCACCAATGTTGAAGCGCTGGTACTTCTCCTGAATGACCGCCTGCATCTCCTGGGGCGTGAGGCCGACACAGATGATGTCGTAGGCATTGGCAATGGCATGTTGTGAGGTGGCCGAAAAGTAGGGGCTCTCGGGGGTTCGAAAACCACTCCACTCTCTCTCTCCACCGCAGTGATAGTTGTTGATTATGAGCGGCTTGCCAAGATATTTGCGCAGTTTGATGAGATTCTTATAGGCGCGCCGGTTAACGAAATTCCAAGCCCGTTGCTCGCCAAACCGGGTGTAGATTGCCGGTGGCACCAGTTCGGCAAGGTGGAAATAGTCACTCATTGTTTTCTCCTTTCAGTTTGATCGGGCCAGTGACGAGGGTGGCCGGCAGATTGTCTAATAACAGTGGGATTAAATCATCGTGTATGGCTGAGGTGCGTGATCCTGATAGAAAAGAGTGTAGTTGACCTGCCTGGGTGGCTGGCTAAGCTGAAGAAATAGCTTGGTTTTATGGAGACTTCAGGTCGGTTATGATGCTCCTTGTCGTTGCAAGCAGAGAAGCCGAGGTTTTCATGAAGGAGAAGTTGATGGTGCTTCCTAGCACCCATTTTGAGCAGATCAGGGTGGTCTCGATTCCCAATGATCTGGATGCCAGTGAGGCGTTTCGCTATGCCACCGGCATTATTGCCCAGGCCGAGGAGTCAGAGGGCGACTACTCATGGGATGATATTGCAGAGGCGCTGGAGGCGCGGGGTTTTATCCAAGTCGATGTAGTACTCGGTCCTGAACTCGACTGAAACAAAAAGGGGCAACGGCTTGCTGCCGCAGCCCCTCTCTTCGATATCAAGGTTTCGGAAGGCTCAATTGTCGCCAAACTCGTCCATATCCATCTGCAGCAGGATCGCCTTACGCAACAATTTCTGCTCGTTCTGCATGGTCCGCTTGATATTGCTGATCTCCTTCTCCAGGTCCTGAATGCGGTAGATCAGTTCTTCGGCATTCATCTCTACATCCGGCGAGATGCTGATACCGCCGCCAGCGACTGCCCGATTGCCACTGGAGTGTATCTCCGAGACTGACGCGAGTTGTGTTTGATTTGGCTGCTGGTAGCTGACTTCCTGCTGAAGTTCAGTGATCACCGAGTCGATGGCTTTGTCGTCAAGGGTGTGCAGCTCTTCGAGGCAACCGTAGAGCATCAGGCGGTCGCAGATCGAATTGATCCGGCGCGGAACGCCATTGGTGAAGTCGAAGATCTTCTTGAAGACCTCGTCAGTGAGCTCCGGATCATTCTTCCAGCCAACCAGCTGCAGTCGGTGCTTGATGTACTTTTCGGTCTCGTCAGCGCTGAGCGGCTCTAGGTGGTAGGAAGCGATGATGCGCTGACGGAATTGCTCCATGCCGGGGCTTTGCAGGGTGCGCTTGAACTCCTCCTGGCCGAGCAGGAAGGTCTGTACCAGTGCCTTATCAGCAACCTGAAAGTTGGAGAGCATGCGTAGCTCCTCGACAGAGCGGGCCGGCAGGTTCTGTGCCTCGTCCACCACCAGCAGGATCTGCTTGCCCTCAGCATGACGGGTGCGGGCGATCGCCTCCAGATTATGCAACAGGGTGGCCTTGTTGAGGCCCTCGTGGGCCAGACCGAAGGAGGCGCAGACCATGCGCAGCATATCGTCAGGATCGACCTGGGTGGTGACTAGCTGGGCGGCCATCACATCTTTGTTGGATATCTCTTGGAACAGGTTGCGCACCAAGGTGGTTTTGCCGGTTCCGATACCGCCGGTGATGACGATGAATCCTTCGCCCTGCTCGAGACCGTAGCGCAGGTAGGCCATTGCGCGGTTGTGGCCCTTACTGTTGAAGAAAAACTTGTGGTCTGGGGTGAGTTGAAAGGGCTTGCCTTTCAGCTTGTAGAAATCGTCATACATTAGATCTTGCCCGTATGGTCTCTTTACCGTCCCTTGGAGTGGCCGTTGGCCCGGGTCGGGATCTTAATTCCTAGGCCAGTCATGTTAAAGACTTGTCAGGGAACCCCGGCGGCAGCTGCGGAAATCGTGAAATTTCACCGGCTCAATTATGCATAGAAAGGTTTGCTTTGCATACAGCACGAGCCGCAAAGCGTTGATCGGTTCATATCTTGGAAAAAGCGGGGATTGGCATCGGGCGTTTCCCCCTATTGACGCTGCCAAACCGGCTCAACTATCTTCCATGCCTAATGAACGTCGCATAATTTCAATAACCGAAAAGGAGCGTTTATGTTGCAAATCGGAGAGGTGGCACCGGAGTTTGAATTGCCGGATGCCGATATGTATATGGTTAAATCCACAGACTTTATAGGTAAAAAGAACCTAGTTCTCTACTTCTATCCCAAGGACGACACTACCGGCTGTACCATCGAGGCGGTGGAACTTTCGGACCTGGTTGAGACGTTTGAGCAGTCCGACACACAGATTTTTGGGGTGAGTCGGGACAATTGCGTCAGCCATGCGGCGTTTCGTGACAAACATGGTTTGACGGTGCGCCTGCTGGCCGATCCAGATGGCGAGGCGTGTGAGGCCTATGGAGTTTGGCAGGAGCGAGAGGCGCACGGAGAAAAGCGCATGGGAATCGTGCGCTCGACTTTCATCATCGACAAGCATGGAGTGCTCCGGCATGCGCTCTATGATGTCAAGCCCAAGGGGCATGCCGCCGAGGTGCTGCAGCTGGTGCAGCAGCTCTGAGCCAGACAATCTTGGGATGAGGGATTGAAACTACGTACCCAACTGCTGCTGTTTCTGTTTCTCTACGGGTTCATCCCGCTCATTGCTATGGTGGCGATCAACCTTCCGTTCGTGCTCGATCGGATGGAGCTGTTTTACCATAAGGCGCACCTGCAAAACTTGCGCGCCGATTTTAAGGATTTGGACGAGCATCTGGCCAGCCGCCATGTGATCCTGCGCCTGCTGGCGAAACTCCCCGAGCCGGGCACGATTCTGGAACGGCAGCCTGAGAAGTCGTCGTCGGAGATCGATGCTGCCCGGCTGCGCTATACCGGCTGGATCAATGAGACCCTGCGTGACCAGCTCGATATCGTGCAGATTCTCTTCATCGATAATCAGGGGCGACCGCGCTTTTGGCTGGAGCGGGATTCCCGTGACCAGCAGTGGAAGCCAACCATCAAAAAACCTGAACTGCCCTCAAAGGCACTGTTTCAGGCGAGTATCAGGCGGGAATTTGGTTTCGTCGGAGTGAGCCAGATTCGCCTCAATCAGCGCACTAACGACCCGCGTCGGCTGATGACGCTGACCCTGATCAGCCCGGTGTTCGAGCGGGCCAAGCCGGGTGGGCCGATCGGAGCGGTGGCGATCAGCATCGACGTCGGCGGCATGGCTCAAGCCTACCGGGATACCCTGTGGGTCACCAACAACGGCGCCTACCTTGAAGAGCGTCTCAAGGGCGACACTCGGCCGCTTGCGTTTGCGGATTTTCAGGGGCTGGAGGAGATATTCAGGCAGGGTAGCCTGGCGCTCTGGAAAGGAGATAAGCAGCAGGTGATCTGGGTGCCCCTGTTTATGACCGAAGAGTCTGGCCCGCTCTGGGTGGGGCGTTCGGTGGACCCCTCTCCGCTGGCCGAGTTTCGTACCAGCCTCTCGTTGCGGGTGATCTTGATCGTGTTGGTGGCGTTGATCATCGTCCTGCTCTCATCGCGTTGGATTGCCCAGCAGATCGCCCATTTCAGCGAAACCCTGGCCGATGGCATCGGGCGGGTGCTGAAATCGGATCAACCGGTGGCGTTTCATTGGCGTGGCCCGCGGGAGATCGAAGAGCTCGGTGAAAAGCTCACCGCCCTGGCCGAGACCCATGCGCATCACACCCAGGCCCAGCGCGAGCATGCCCGTCAGCTGGAGGAGTCGAACCGCTACAAATCAGAGTTCCTGGCGAATGTGAGCCATGAGCTGCGCACCCCGTTGAATTCGATCCTGCTGCTGTCGAAGATGCTGAGGGAGGAGGGGGACAATCTGGGCGAGCAGCAGTGCAAGCAGCTAAAGGTGATCCACGAGGCCGGCAGCGATCTGAAGGCGCTGATCGATAACATCCTCGATCTCTCGCGTATCGAGGCCGGGCAGGCTGGCCTTGTCCTTGATCAGATTGATATCAGGCGCATGGTAGAGGAGCTGCTGGAGCTGGTGCAGCCCCAGTTCGAGGCCAAGGGGCTCTATCTGAAGGCGGAATTTGATCCGCAGTTGCCGGATGGCTTTCTCTCCGATCAGGAGAAGGTGCGGCAGATATTGAAGAATTTCCTTTCCAACTCGATCAAGTTTACCGCAGAAGGCGGCGCAATCCTGCATGTCTATCGAGACCTGGACTCCGCCTGTTGTCCGCTCTGTTTTGCGCTGCAGGATAGCGGTATCGGCATCCCGCAGGAGAAGCACGAACTGATCTTCGAAGCCTTCAAGCAGGCGGATGGCTCCACCAATCGGCGCTTTGGCGGTACCGGGCTGGGGCTCAGCATCAGCCGTCAGCTAGCGCAGCTGCTGGGCGGCGAGATTAGGCTGCAGAGCCAGGAGCAGCAGGGCGCACGATTCACTCTCTGTCTGCCGCTGCAACCGCCGGCTGATGCTGCGATAGAGCCGCCGCCGGAACAGCCCTCTCTGCTTACCGTCAGTCGGCCGCGATCGCAGCCGGAGGAGCCGCCTGTGGATGCGTTCACGGGGGTGCGTTTGCTGTTGGTCGACAACAACCTGAACAACCTGCTGGCCCTGACGCCGCTGCTCGAGGGCTGGGGCCTGGAGGTGACCGCTGCGGGGGATGGCGACGAGGTGTTGGAGACGCTGAATGAAGAGAGTGACTTCGCCATCACACTGGTAGATACCATGATGCTGGGTATGGATGGCTATGATACGATTCGCCGTATCCGCGAAGAGGCGCGCTTCAGTGCCATGGCGATCATCGCGCTCACTGCAGACACGACGGCTGAAGATCGGGAGCGCTGTCTCGAAGTGGGGGCTGATGATTTCATCTCCAAACCGATCGAGATGGAGGAGTTGAAAACAGTGATCGAGCGGCACCTGCCCGCATGACCATTGAGACAAGCTGACGGACCGCCAGGAGCAGATGAAGCGCTACACCGGATTCAAGTTACTGATCGTTGACGATCATGAGCATAACCTTTTTACCCTGCGGACCCTAATCGAACGCCACATGGATGTGCAGGTGTTCGAGGCGGATTCCGGCCAGCAGGCGATCGACATCGCGCTGCATGAGCCGGCTATCGACCTGATCATCCTCGATGTGCAGATGCCGGGGATGGACGGATTCCAGACTGCCTCGATGCTGAAGATCCGCAGCAAGACCAAAGATATCCCGATCATCTTTCTCACCGCGGCGTTCAAGACCGAGGCGTTCCAGCAGAAGGGTTACGAGGTCGGCGCGGTGGACTATCTGCTCAAGCCGATCGATGATAATCAGTTGATCAACAAGATCAGCACCTACTTCCGCCTGATCGAGAAGGAGCGTGGCCTCAACCGGGTGCTCGAGCAGAAGGTAAAAGAGCGCACCGCGGAGTTGGCGGCAGCGAAGCGCCATCTGGAGAATATCCTCACCCATATGGGCGAGGCGCTGCTGCTGCTTAATCCGGAGGGAGAGATCGAATCGGTAAACCCTGCCGCCTGTGAGATGCTGAGCTATCCTGAAGATGATCTGGTTGGCATGACTATCGCTGATATCTTCGAGGAGGAGGAGCAGGAGCAGGCGGGTGCCTTCTTCGGCACCTGGCTTGAGGCTCTGATTCGGACCGGAGCGTTGAACCGCATCGAGGCGCGGTTCATCGCCAAGGATGGTCGGCGGGTACCGATACTGTTCTCCCGCACCGCAGTGAAGGATGAGGCGGGGGAACTTCAGCATATCATCTGCATTGCAAAGGATATGACTGGATATGTACGTGAAGAGGATGCAGTTGATTCAGCATCCTGAGGAGTGTGTCATGAGTGAACCAACAGACCCGGAAATCCAAGGTGAAGATACCGTACTAACGGCCAATGCATTGAAGGCGATGGCGCATCCACTGCGCTGGAAGATCCTCTGTTCGTTGGGCGACAGTGAATTGTCTGTCGGTGAGATCGTGGAGCGTACCGGTACCTCACAGAGCAACATCTCCCAGCACCTGGAGCAGCTGCGTAACAAGAACATTGTGGTCTCCCGCAAGGAGGCAAACCGGATCTTCTACCGTATCCGCAACCATCAGTTACTCGACCTGATCGGCACCATGCGCAATGTGCTCTGCCCTGCCAATCTTGATGACCGCTATCCGAGGTAGAAACGATGGATGAAGCGCTGATCGATTTGCAGACTCGTGTGGCCTTTCAGGAAGAGAGCATCCAGGCACTGAATCGTGCGCTGCTGGATCAGCAGCAGGTCATCAATGCGCTGCAGGCGGAGCTGGAGACCGTGCATCAACGGCTGCGTGCGCTCACGCCATCGCCACTGGAAAGTGATGCGGTGGAGCCGCCTCCGCCGCACTATTGAGAACGGCTCACCCCGGTCGACATAGAATAAAAGGGCAATCTTCAGCCAAGCTCTTCCAGGGCGTGGTTAAGCTTCTGTTCAATCGCCCTTTTCAATTTTAGCAGGGTCACGGTGGCTGGTGCCTCATCCTGGCGCATGCTGCTAATCCTGAGTGAGGTCAGATAGATTGGATAGCGCTTGTTGCCTGCCCGTAGTCCTTGCAGAAAACCTGCGGTGGCGCTGTAGATCATCTCGCCATATTCAAGCCGGCTGAACTCACGATCACCACATACCAGAGCCACTGGCATGGCGTCGGATGCTAGGGAGTCGGTGACCAGGGTCAGCTCCATGTAGTCGTCCGGACCGTTCAGCGGTACTCGGCGCCGCTCTATGCTCCAGTCGCCGGACGGCGCTTGTTTTAGCTCGTAAAACTCGGTCTCAGCGAGCAGATTGCCCGCCCCCCCTGGCAGCATCAGTCGCAGCTGTTGCAGGCTGTTCAGAAACCGCCGCTGCTGCAGCATCATGAAGCGTGGGCTGTCCATCAGCATCGACTGGCGGAACAGCGCACCCTGTTCATCCAGCAGGTAGATCTGCACCGACTCCCGTTGTACATGAAAAAACAGCTGGATGAGATCTGGCTTATTGTGTCGATAGAGAGCTGGGTAGGGAGTCTGGCGCAGGATACGGGGGTCGATCTGCAGAGGCTGAAACACATGCTGTGGTGTTTCCAGCGCCTGCAGAAAATGTTCGAAGGAGTCGAGGTTACGCCACTGAAAGCCTTGCTCCTTCTGCTGGATCAGATAGAACGCTTCACTGATGCGAAAGGCGTAACGACCGCCGTGGCCCGGCTGCTGGTTGAAATAACCCAGGATGTGGCGATACAGCCCGGCCAGTCGCTGTGCCACCTGTGGGCCCTTGCTGGCAGCGTGGCTGAATGCTTCGATGTGCGCCAGGGCTGGCATTTGGCTTGGCTGCTGCTGCATTGTCAGCAGCTGACAGAGAGAGTCGAGCAGACCCTCCGGCCCCTCCCGGTGCAGCACCAGCCGCTCGCCCCAGCTGGTTACCACCAGCTCTTCCATATTGATCAATAGGTTGGCACGGGCTGAACCGTAGCTGAGTGGGTCGTAGCGGTCGCTGGTGAGCTGTTTCCCTTCAGCGGAGAGGTGCTGCATCGGATCCTGGCCGAGATTGACGAACAGCGCGATTAGGGTGGGATAGGCGGGGCCTGCGAGCTGGTCAATCGTCACATGTGCGCTCTTGTGCTGCGGGAAGAGGTGCTGGAGATCATAAAAGATAGCGTTCAGTTCGTGGCGTTTGATCGGACCGTGGCTGGGAAACAGATGGGTCAAGGTGGCGCTTCCCCAGACCTGGTTGAGCAGGCACCAAAGCAGCATCTCTACCAGATTGAGGGTGACCTTGATCGGCTGCTGTTGATCGGCCTGTTCGACCTTACCGCGGAACAGCATCCAGCTGAGGGTGCCGGCCTTTTGAGGGGCTGTGGTGGAGTGACAGCTCACTCTCCGTAAGATTCTTTGAGATGCCGGGATTGATGCTGTCGATCTTGCCGGGGCGGTGGTCCAGTGCAGTGTAGAGCTTGCGTCCGAGCAGGTTGAGCTCCATCGGGTCGATGGTGCTGGTTTGGGCATGGGTGCGGGCAAAGTCGGTGAGCAGGCGGTAGCTGCGCGAGAGCACGCTGACCATCACGTTGCGTTCACGGATTACCCGGTCGATCTTCCACTCTGGACGGGTATCAAGCATCTGCAGCTGAGTCTGGCTCCAGCCCCACTCCCGGGTCAGTTTGAGCAGCTCGCGGGTGCGCCAGTGATGATGTGTCGAGAGGCGACTGAGCGGCTTGTCGACTTTGAAGTAGAGACAACGCCGGGCCAGCTCAAGGCGCTCCTGGTCCTGCAATTGTGTCAGGTACTCTTCCACCTGACGATACATCAGGATATAGGCATCGAGCTGGTTAAGATCGGTCTCACCGGCGTAGATAGCGCGTTTGGTCTGCAGGGCAAGCCACGGGGTGTCAGGGTAGTGCTTGCTGTAGGCCTCCATCAGGAAGATCTTGAGGATCGATTTGTAGGGTGAGTCGATGCCCTTGTAGAGCTGCCAGAGTGCGGCGCCAAAAAATTCCCCGGCAGGGACCTGATCGAGTCCGCCCAGATCGAGTAGGTCACTGGGCTCGACAAAACGCTTTGCCAGCAGGTTTTCAGTGTAGCGCTGATAGTCCTGCTCCTTGTCGGGGGGCACCAGCCACCAGAGGGGGGGGAGGCCGGCCAGCATTACCGCACTGCGGTAGAACTCCTCCAGCAGCAGGCTGTGTTGGGTGCTGCCGCTGCTCTCGGCATCGAGTTTGGTTGCCTCCCGGCGGCGAAACCGCTCTGGATCGACGAGGAAGATGTGCAGTTCGATACCGAGTGCATCGGCCTCCCGTTCGATCGCATTAATCTTTTTTTTGCAGATTCTGGCGTTGCTTCTCCGAGAGGCTCGGGGCATGACAGAGCCAGAGATCGAAGTCGCTGCCAGACGATTGGCCGATGGTGCCGATGCTGCCCATCAGGTAGAGGCCGAGGATGTGAAACACTCGGTGGGCGCGTTTTTTATAATCGAAGCTGCGATTCAGGTGGTGGGCTGCCTCCAAAGCCTTACGCGAGGGGCTGAAGTCAGGGATGCCGGCCGGTACCTTGCTGTTGATGTAGCCTGGCAGTACCGGATGGTTGATGTGAAACAGCAACGGCAACAGCTGCAGCAGATCCTGTTGTGTGGGTCTCAGCTCCCCCAGGATGCGCCGCAGCCGCTCCCGGTGGAGTCGCTGGAAGCGCTGCCGGATGATCTTCAGATCTTTGCGGCTGATTCCCTCATCGAAACTAATGGCGCGCGATTCAGGCATCGCTTTAGCTGGTGGTCTCCTCAAGCTGTTGCTGAGCGGAATCGATCAGGCGTTGCGGATCGAAGCCCTTCTCCCAATGGGCAAGCCCGTAGCGGATCAGTGGCAGTGGTGTCTTATCGGGCAGGCTGAGCGCACCCTCGTGACACTCCTGCACGATCTTTTCGAGCAGCACCCCGGCATCGGCCAGGCTGGTCTCTGGTAGCACCAGCATAAATAGATTGCTCTGGTAGCGGCCGATGGTGTCGGCCCAGCGCAGTCGGTCACGCAGGTAGTGCGCAAAGGTGAGGATGAGCGCTTCGGGTACGGGCTCTTCGGGGGTGTTGGGGATGTTGATCTCCACTATCCCCAGGGTCAGCGGATTGCCGTAGCGGCGGCTGCGCGTCACTTGCACACCCAGTGCCTGCAGGGTGGCCTTGCGGTTGGAGAGGCCGGTCAGCTCATCGGTGATGGTCAGCTCCTCCACCTGACTCTTCAGCACGTCGCGTTCAAGCTGGGTGCTGATCTGGTTGCTGATGTCCTGATAGTAGTGAATGCGCAGAGGGCCGGGTTCCGAGTCGTTGATCTCGCGGATCTCCCGGCGGAACCAGCGTTCGCCATCGCCATTGATGGAGATGTGGAGCATGTCGCTCTCATCGAATAGGGGGTGCAGCCCTTCCGGCAGGGTCTGTTTATCTTTGCCGATCAGCTCGGCCGAGTCGAGATGGAGCATCTGCTCCAGGGCCGGGTTGAGCCAGCAGATGCGGGAGTCTTGGTCGAAAGCCAGCATGCCGGTGGGGCAGGCTTCGAAAAACGCTTTACTGAAGTTGATCAGATCACTCATGACCGGAGTTCCAGATTCAATTTTAATGCCCGGGCCAGCGCGACGGAGCGGCTGACGTTATGCGACCGCAGCAATTGGGCTGCGGCAATCTACACAGCAGTTAGCGACAGGGGAAAAAAAATCTTTAGGGGAAATCCCTGATCATTGGCGTGAAAAATGCGCTGAAGCCCGAGTGAGGAAAACCTCATATCACTCATATTCAGAGGCGCGACGGGCATCACCGTAGACTTTGTCTGCGGGATAGCGGGCCTCGTTGATCTCGATCTTGCGCTGGGCGGCCTCGATCAGGTCGATATCGAGCCGTTCTGCGCAGCGGATCAGATAGATGAAGATGTCTGCCATCTCCAGCGCCACGGCATCGTGTTTGTCTGGCGGCAGCTGATAGCTCTGCTCCTCGCTGAGCCACTGGAAATGTTCGACCAGCTCGGCGCACTCGGCGATCAGCGCCATCGAGAGGTTTTTCGGCGAGTGGAACTGCTCCCAGTTGCGTGTCTGGGCAAACATCTTGAGGCGCTGGTTGAGCTGCGCCAGGCTGTCAGTCTGCGGTGTGGGCGAGCTGCTCATCGGTTGATCCGCTCCCGTGCTCTGCCGATCGCCGCTCGTACCTGGCTCGGCGCGGTGCCACCGATGTGGTTGCGGGCGGCCACTGCCCCCTCCAGGGTGAGTACCTTGAAGACATCCTCCTCGATGTCTGCGGAGAAGCCCTGTAGCTCCTCAAGGCTCATCGCTGAGAGGTCGCGCCCCTCGGCCACCCCGAAGGCGACGGCGCGTCCCACTACATCGTGAGCATCACGGAACGCCATCCCCTTGCCCACCAGGTAGTCGGCCAGGTCGGTGGCGGTGGCGAAGCCTTTCATCGCCGCCTCGCGCATGTTTTGCTTGCGGCAGGTGACGCCGGGCATCATCTCGGCGAATACCTTCAACGAGCCCTGCAAGTTATCGACAGTATCGAACAGCGGCTCCTTGTCCTCCTGGTTGTCCTTGTTGTAGGCCAGGGGTTGCCCCTTCATCAGGGTCAGAAGGCCGATCAGGTGGCCAAAGATGCGCCCGCTCTTGCCGCGGATCAGCTCCGGTACGTCCGGGTTCTTCTTCTGCGGCATGATCGAAGAGCCGGTGCAAAAGCTGTCGGAGAGCTCTATGAAGGCGAACTGGGCTGAAGACCAGATGATTAGCTCCTCGGAGAAGCGCGAGAGGTGCATCATCAGGATGCTGGCGTCGGCGCTGAATTCGATGGCGAAGTCCCGGTCCGAGACCGAGTCCAGCGAGTTCTCGCTGGGGCGCTCGAAGCCGAGCAGCTCGGCGGTATAGTGGCGGTCGATGGGGTAGCTAGTGCCGGCCAGGGCCGCCGCCCCCAGGGGCATCACGTTGAGCCGCCGGTTGCAGTCGGCGAAGCGCTCCCGGTCCCGCTCCAGCATTTCGAACCAGGCCATCATGTGGTGGCCGAAGGTGATCGGCTGGGCAGTCTGCAGATGGGTGAAGCCGGGCAAGATAGTATCGGCCTCGTGCTCGGCCAGGTCGAGCAGCGCCTGCTGCAGACGCAGGATGCCGTCGCGGATCACCTCGATCTCATCGCGCAGCCAGAGGCGGATGTCGGTGGCGATCTGGTCGTTGCGGGAGCGGCCGGTGTGCAACTTCTTGCCAGCATCGCCGATGGCGGCGGTGAGCGCCGCCTCGATGTTCATGTGCACATCCTCCTGGGCGATCGACCAGTCGAAGCCGCCGGCCTCGATGCGTTCGCGGATCTGCTCCAGCCCCTGGACGATGGCGTCCCGCTCCGCGCTGGTGATGATGCCTTGGCGGGCCAGCATCCTGGCGTGGGCGATGGAGCCCTCGATATCATGCCGGTAGAGACGCTGGTCGAACTCGACCGAGGCGGTGAAGGCCTCGACAAAGGCGTCGGTGGGGGCGCTGAGGCGGGCGGAGGAGAGTTTCGCGGAGGCGCTGTTGTCGCTCATCTGGGGCTATCCTAATAACGGGCCGGAAGCGCACCATTATACAGGCGAATGTTCCATGCATCAGGTGGAAAGGCGTGACGAATCGAAACGGCAGGGCACAAGCGATAGCGGCTGTTTTCTGCCCAACTTCTGCTCGATCCGGGCGGTATTCGGGGCGGTGGTCACTGCCGAGCTACTGGCGTTGCTACTGGTGCTGGCGTCAGCGACGCCGCTAGCGCGGTTCTGGACCGAGCTGAGCAGCCTCTCGCTGGTGGTGCAGTGGATCGCCCTGAGCAGCGCGCTGCTGCTCTGCCTGCTGCGCCCCCTGCTGTGCCGGTTTGGCAACCGGGTGGCGGGGGTGTCGGCCTGGCTGTTGCTGCTGCTGACAACCCTGCTGGCCTGCGAGGCGGCGCGAATGCTGACCAGCGCCAGCTACCGCCCCTTCGACGGTGCCGACTGGGAGGCGCTACTGCGCTATCTGGGGATCGCCGCTATCGTTGGCCTGCTGCTGTTGCGCTATCTCTATCTGCAGTTTCTCTGGCGCCGGCAGCAGCAGGCGGAGAGCGCGGCGCGGCTGCAGGCGTTGCAGTCGCGGATTCGTCCTCACTTCCTGTTTAACAGCATGAATACGGTGGCCAGCTTGACCCGCACCGACCCGGCCCTGGCTGAACGGGTAGTGGAGGATCTGGCGGATCTGTTCCGCGCCGCCTTCGGCGATGCACAGCGTGACTCGACCCTGGGGCGTGAGCTGGAGCTGGCGCGTCACTATCTGAATGTGGAGCGCCTGCGCCTGGGTGAGCGGCTGCAGCTGGAGTGGGATCTGCAGGATCTGCCTGAAGCGGCGACCCTGCCGGCGCTGACCCTGCAACCGCTGATCGAAAACGCGGTCTACCACGGTATCGAGCCTGCGCTGGAGGGGGGGCGTATCGAGATCGTTGGCCGCTACCGGCGCCGACGCATCAACCTTAGTATCCGCAACAGTCTACCGCCGGAGAGCGCGGAGAAGGTGCGTGAAGGCAACCGTCTGGCGCTGGAGAATATCCGCCAACGGTTGGCGGCGCGCTTCGATACCGAGGCGAGTCTGATTCATTCTAAGGTGGATGGGATGTATCAGGTGCGGTTGGTGATCCCCTACCCTTGGAGCGAGACATGAATATCCTGCTGGTGGACGATGAGCCCCTCGCCCGGGAGCGGTTGACGGCGCTGCTGGTCGAGCTGGGTGGCGACTACCGGGTAGTGGCGATGGCGGCAAATGGCGAACAGGCGCTGCAGCTGTGTGACGAACTGCAGGTGGATCTGCTGCTGCTCGACATCCGCATGCCAGGCATCGATGGCCTGACAGTGGCGGCACGACTGGCTGAGATGGCGACGCCGCCGGCGGTGATCTTCACTACCGCCTATGATGAGCACGCGCTGCAGGCATTTGAGCAGAATGCGGTGGGCTACCTGCTGAAACCGGTGCGCAAACAGCGCCTGCTGCAGGCGCTTGAGCAGGCGCGGCGGCTGACCCGACCGCAGCTGGCGGCGCTGAGCGTGGCACAGGCGTCGAGCGCCCCGCCGCTGCGCTCCAGCTATCGGGGCGGGCTCGAGACCCTGCCGATCGAGGCGGTGATTTACCTCAAGGCCGAGGCCAAATACGTAGTGGCCCGCCATGCGGGTGGCGAGCTACTGCTGGAGGAGTCCCTGAAGAGCCTGGAGGGGCGTTATCCCGAACAGCTGTTGCGCATCCATCGTAACGCCCTGGTCGCCCGGCAGCGGCTGGTGGCGCTGGAGCGAGGGACGAATGGCGGTGCCTGGGTGCGTCTGCAGGGGTGTGATGAGCGGCTGGAGGTGAGCCGCCGCCATTTGCCAGAGATACGGCGCTGGTTGAGTCGGTGAGAGTAGGTTTGGGCTTGTGGGGTGTCAGGAATGCTCGCTCTGCAATCTTGTATAGGCGCCTGACTCGGATATAGGAAGGTTTTTGCGTTGTAATGCCTGTGGTTAACAAAACCCTTGGCGCAAATACTAGAATTTATAGTGCAGGAAGGGAGTTCCGAGGCCGTATTCGTAGGGATGAACGTTCACCTGTCAAATGTGGGGGTGTGCGATGTTTAGACAAACACGCTTGAGTTCGCCGACCCCGTCTTTCAAATGGAGCCTGATCTTCGCGGTGTTGGCAGGGTGCCTGTTCGTAGCACCGGCGTTAGCGGGTACGCTCGTCGTCGAGAGTAGCAGTGACTGGAAGTCCTTTAACGCAGTGGCTGATCCAGGAGTCTGTCCTGGGGTCATAGATTCAGCGGGTCCAGCATGGACCCAAGCTG
Organism: endosymbiont of Riftia pachyptila (vent Ph05); assembly: GCF_000224455.1. Classification (NCBI taxonomy): domain Bacteria; kingdom Pseudomonadati; phylum Pseudomonadota; class Gammaproteobacteria; species endosymbiont of Riftia pachyptila. The sequence goes on along the minus strand of NZ_AFOC01000001.1, from coordinate 22,626 downwards.
GCTTCGATGATAGTGGTTGGCGCAACGCCAAGGCACCAACGGAGTTTTACCCCTGGTATGGTAATCCGCCCGGACCTGAGTTGGAGGTCTTTATGTGGGACTGCCCCCAGGGATGCACCTCGTATAGCAATGGTCCGGATGAGGCATTCTTCCGTTATCAGTTTAGCATCGACAGACCGTTGCTTGCGGCAACAGTTAAATTCGATGTGAATGACGAGTTCCAGTTCTATATCAACGGTACGCTGGCCTATATCGACCTTACCGGTGGTGCCAATCAGACTGGCTGGATTGATGTCACTTCCTATCTGAATCAGGGGGAGAATACTCTGGCCATGCGGGCCTGGGATGGTTACATGTGCAGCGTATTCGATCGGGGAGTGGCTGAGGCCGCAATTAAGTTGCAGATTGAGACCGATGACACGATCTATGTCGAGATCGACATCAAGCCGGGTAGTGAGGTCAACAGCATCAATCTGGGTTCATCGGGCGTAGTGCCGGTGGCGATCCTCAGCTCGTCTGAGTTTGATGCTACCACAGTCGTGCCTGAGAGCATCGAGCTGGCTGGTGCCCAGGTGAAAATGGCGGGTAAGAGCGGTAAATACCTCTGTCACCAAGATGATGTCAACGGTGATCAGTTGATCGATCTGGTCTGCCAAGTCTACACCACCCAGTTCATGATCGAGCCGGGTGAGGCAAGCGCGGTACTGGAGGCCAAGACCGAAGATGGCATGATGGTTCGCGGCGAAGATAGCGTGCGAATTGTGCCCGACCACTAGGCATAAGAGGCTGCCGATATCCCCTGTTGTCGAGCAGGGGGTGTCGGCTGTTTGAACGCGAGACTGGCCTGTCCAGAATGGTGCTCAGTGACGGAGTGTTCCCGCACCCGATCCGCCGCTCATCGCGCCAACATACCCTCCTTCAGCCCTTTGTCCGCGGGCTCATTTCCCAACCAAATTTTCAGCCAGGCGATATGAAAATCTGCGCCCTTGATGGTGGCCTTGAGCTGACCGCGAATCCATATCTCGGTGCCACGCCCTGGGATGTAGTCGAGATGGATCTCATCCCCCTCATCGACGCCACTGAAGGCGGCATTAAAGGCATCGATGCGCGGCTGCAGGGTGGTCAGTTCGGTGCTGTCGAGGTTCTTTCTGAACCCCTTGTTCCAGCCATCGACCAGCTTTTCTCTATCCAGGTGATCGTAGAGAAAATGCATGCTGACCCTTTTGGGTCCAGACATCGGGTAGATGGTCTCAGGATCAGTCGATTTTTGGGGCAAATAGAGGGCGCCCACATAGATCTTGAAGAAGAACTTTGTTCGGATGCCGGCGCCATTCAGCAGCAGTGACTTACCAGCAACTGTGGTTGTCTCAGCAAGCGGCACGCCGGTTATTTCACGGGCAAAAAGCGAGGGTGCCAGCAGTAGCGTGGACAAAGCAATAAGAAGCACACGAATCATGTCCTGGCCTTTGTATAAAGGACGCGATCGTCCAATTGGTAGAAGGTGACGGGCCTGAGTCAGGAGGAGTGCGGTAAGATTCGCCGTTGTCGAGATAGCAAACTCATACCCAAGAACTCAGGCTACTGGAATACTAGCACGGTGCTGCATTTTAACCGGTTTTTGAAAAAGGCTTCTCTGGTGCTGCTCTGTTCGCTGCTGCAGGCCTGCCTGCCGTTGCGTCAGTCACAACTCCCGGCCCAACAGACGCCTTCCCCACCCCTGCCATCAGGCGCAACGCGAATTACCGCTCCAGCAGCCAGCTCGATGCTTGCACAGGGCTGTTTTGGTTGTCATGGCCCGCAGGGCGCATCGTCAGGCCCGGCCACCCCAAATATCGCCGGCCTGCCGGCAGATTACTTCATCAAAGTAATGCGGGCCTATCAGCAGGGGGAGCGCATTGCCACCGTCATGGGCCGCATCGCCAGAGGCTATTCGAGCCAAGAGATCGCACGCATGGCCGGCTACTTTGCCGCCCTGCCCCGGCGTTCGACCCGCCTACAGGGGGTGGATTGGGTTGCAGCGCGCTTCGGTCAGCGGCTGCACTCGCGCTACTGTGGAGAGTGTCACGATGCGCAGGACAAGGGCGCGCCACGCCTGCAGGGTCAGCACTCGGCCTATCTGCGCTGGACCCTGCATGACTATGTGCTGGGCGCCAATCGTACCGGCAACGGCATGCAGCGCCAGCTGACCCGGCTGATCCGGGCCGAGGGGAAGGCAGGACTGGAGGCGCTGCTCGCCTACTATTCGGCGGATCTCTCCATACCGGAGGCTTCGCTTAGCCGATAGGCGTGAGAAATTGCCTCCAGCATAGGCAGGCTTTAGCATAGTGGCCCAGCACGGCGCCCCTTCCGTCACTGCCTGCGGGCTGAGATGGGGGCGAAGGCGCCGAGAATATGAATCTTGCAAGGCCCATCTCCTAATGTCCGACAATAGAATCCGCATCGCTACCCGAAAATCCCCTCTCGCCATGTGGCAGGCAGAACATGTCGCCGCCGAATTGAAGCGGGCGCATCCCGGATTGGAGGTGGAGCTGCTGGGTATGAGTACCCAGGGCGACAAGATCCTCGATACACCGCTGGCGAAGATCGGTGGCAAGGGGCTGTTCGTTAAGGAGCTGGAACAGGCCATGCTGGAAGGGCGCGCCGATATCGCGGTGCACTCGATGAAAGATGTGCCGGCTGAGCTGCCGGAGGGGCTGCACCTGCCGGTGATCATGCAGCGGGAGGATCCGCGTGATGCCTTTGTCTCGAACCAATACTCCAGCTTCGAGAGCCTGCCCGAAGGCGCGCGCGTAGGCACCTCCAGCCTGCGCCGCCAGTGCCAGTTGGCCGAGGCGCGCCCCGATCTGCAGATCAAGCCCCTGCGGGGCAACGTCAATACCCGTCTGCGCAAGCTCGATGAGGGCGAATACGATGCGATTATCCTCGCCTCCGCCGGTCTCAAACGGCTCGGCTTTGAACAGCGCATCACCGCCTTCATCGCTCCTGAGCAGAGCCTACCGGCGATCGGCCAGGGTGCGATCGGCATCGAGTGCCGCAGCGACGACGCGCAGGTCAATGCCCTGATTGCGCCGCTGCATCATGTCGACACCGCTGCCTGCGTGCATGCCGAGCGGGCCATGAACAATCGCCTAATGGGTGGTTGTCAGGTGCCGATTGCCGGTTACGCGATGCTGGAGGCCGGCAACCTCTGGCTGCGTGGTCTGGTGGGCGAGATCGACGGTAGCCAGATCCTGCGTGGTGAAGCTGAAGGGACGCCGGATGAGGCGGAGTCCCTTGGTGTCGGTTTGGCCGAGCGCCTGCTGGAGTGGGGCGCTGACGAGATCCTGTCGACACTCTATGCCGACTGAGTCCGACAGCGCTTGTGATTTGCAGGGTGTCGGGGTATTGGTGACACGGGCGGCCCACCAGGCTGCGCCGCTCTGCCGGGCGATCGAAGCGCACGGTGGGCGGGTGGTTCGCTTCCCGGCGCTGGCGGTTGAGCCGGCCGGGGGGACGGCAGAGCTGCGGGCCAGTCTGGCAGTGCTGCAGCAAGGGGCGCTGCTAGTCTTCGTCAGCCCAAACGCCGTCGAGTATGGTTTGAAGTTGCTGCCACGGGATAAGCCAGCAGTTCAGTTGGCAGCGGTGGGTCGGGCCACCGCCAAAGCCCTGGAGCAGGCCGGCTGGCCGGTCGACATCCTGCCGCAGTCGGGCTTTGACAGCGAGGGGCTGCTGGCCAGCGAGGCGCTGCAACAGGTTGCAGGGCGGCAGGTTTTGATCTTCCGTGGTGAGGGGGGCCGCGCCCTGCTGGGCGATACCCTGATCGAACGGGGAGCGCAGCTGAGCTATGTCGAGGTCTACCGGCGGGTCTGTCCGCAACTTGACGTTGGCCCGCTGTTGCAGCGTTGGCCGACAGAGGTGCAGCTGGTCACCGCGACCAGTAATGCGGTGCTGGAGAATCTGCTGCAGATGCTGGGGCCGGCTGCACAGCCGATGCTGCTGGCCACCCCCTTGCTGGTGATCAGTCGGCGCATGCGGGAACGGGCGCAGCAGTTGGGATTCAGACGGATCCTGTTGGCGCAAGGCGCCGACGAACAATCGATTATGGAGCGGCTCTGCAGTTGGATGGCACAGAGCAACCACTGGCAAAGCACAATAGATGATGGATGAAGAGTCGATGACAGAGCAGGATAAGCGCGAACAGTCCGGGTTGGAACAGGAGCCGGAACAAGCGAAGCAGCCGGCGCCTGAAGGGGTCAGCAAAACCGTAGGCGAGGAGCCGCCAGTCCAGTCTGCCGAGAAACAGTCGGCCTCCCGCCTGCCTTTGGTGCTGGCAGTGATCGCCCTGCTGGCGGTGCTGGTCGGATTGTTGATGGGCCAGCGCTACTGGGAAGGGATGCAGCAGTCATTGTTTCAGGTTCAGGCTGAGCTGAAGCAGACGAGTCAGGAACAGAGCCGCATGAGTGAGCTGTTGCAGCAGACCGCCCGGGAGTACCAGTCCCAGCAGGCGCAGATCGAGTCGCAGCAGCAGGCGCTGGCCAGTCAGCGCCAGGCGTTACTGGCCCAAGTAGAGAAGATGGAGCTGGAGCGCCAGTTGCTGCAACAGCGGGGTCAGCAGCTCGACAGCTCGCTGCAGGAGATGCGCAACCGGCTCGGCAGTAACAGCAATCGTTGGCGGGTGGCGGAGGCGGAGTATCTGATGCGCCTGGCCAATCATCGCCTCTCCCTCAGCAGTGACCTGAAGAGCGCAGCGGCAGCGCTGCAGGCGGCGGATACGCGGCTGCGCGATACCCTTGATCCCGGCTGGAACGGGGTGCGGGATATTTTGGCCCAGGAGATCAGCACTCTACAATCGACCCCATTGCTCGATTTGAGTGGGCTGAGCGGCCGTATCAACGGACTGATCGAGCAGGTTGATGGCTTGCGGCTACTGGATGAGGGCGGCGTGGTGTTGCGTCCCAAGGCGAACGTTGAAACCTTACAGCCGCCGATGGAGGATGGGCGCATCGACTGGCGCCAGCTGGCGGAGGATCTGTGGCAGGGCTTCAAATCGCTGATGGTGATTCGCCACCACCAGCGTCCGGTGACGGCGATGTTGCCGCCGGAGCAGCGCTACTTCATCTACCAGAATCTGCGTCTCAAGCTGGAAGGAGCGAAGCTCGCCCTGCTGAGCAACAGCAGCGAGCTCTATCAGGATAGCCTGCAGACCGCCCATCAATGGGTGGCGCGCCATTTCGATAGTCATGTGGCGGAGACCGGTCTGTTTCTAAAGCAGCTCGACCTGTTGGCACAGCAGCCGGTGCAGCTCAAGCATCCCGATATCTCCGCCTCGCTGCGGGCGTTGCAGGGGCGGCGTGCGCTGCTGCGTGATCAGCAGGAGGCCAAGTGAAAAATCTGTTTACTGCCTTTATCGTCGCGCTGTTCGCGATCGTCCTGACCCTGTGGGTTAAGGAGGACAACGGTTATGTGCTGATCGGCTACGGCGAATGGACCGTGGAGGGAAGTCTGGCGCTCTTCACGCTGGCCAATCTGCTGCTGTTCTTGCTTCTCTATCTGTTGCTGCGCAGCCTGGCCAAAATTTGGTCGATCCCGCGCGGTCTCTCGGCCTGGCGCGGACGGCGGCGCAATCGGCGTGCGCAGAAGGCGCTGACTCAGGGGCTGGTGGAGCTTTCTGAAGGCCACTGGAAGGTGGCGGAGAAGCAGTTGGTGCGTTATGCCCATCAATCCGAAACGCCGTTGCTCAACTATCTGGCGGCGGCCCGGGCGGCACAGTTACAGGGTGAGGATGGGCGACGCGATCACTACCTGCAGCAGGCCCACCAGAGCATGCCGATGGCGGATGTGGCGGTGGGGCTGACCCAGGCGGAGCTGCAGCTGGCGCACCAGCAGTATGAGCAGGCGCTGGCGACCCTGACCCATCTGCGCAGTCTGGCACCCAAGCATGTCTATGTGTTGCGGCTGTTGCGCCGTCTCTATGAAAGTCAGGAAGAGTGGCAGCAGCTCGAGGCGCTGCTGCCGGAGCTGCGCAAGCGCAAGGTGGCGGATGCAGGGGATCTCGATGCCCTCGAGCTGCGGTTGGTCGAGCAGCGACTGCAGCGGGTTGCGCAGAAATCCGGCGAGGAGGGGCTGCGCCACGCTTGGGGCGAGCTCTCAGCTTCATTGCGCCGGCGTGCCGAGCTGATCGGTGCCTATAGCCGGTTGATGTTGGCGGAAGGGCGCGGTGAGCTGGTGGAGTCGCTGCTGGCGGATGCCCTGCGCAGTCAGTGGAGCGAATCGTTGCTGCGGCTGTTTGGCGCGATCGAACGGGGGGATCCGGCGCAGCGTCTGGAACTCGCTGAGAGCTGGCTGCGCGATCGGCGGGAGGATCCGCTGCTGCTGTTTATTCTGGCCCGGCTCTGCCTGCAGAACAAACTCTGGGGTAAGGCGCGCAGCTACTTCGAGGCGAGCATTGCGATTGAACCAAACGCTGATGCCTACCGGGAACTGGGGGCGTTGCTGGAGCAGATGGACGAGCCCGCGGCGGCGCTCGACTGCTACCGGGAGGGTTTGCGTTGCGCTACCGAGAGCCGCCAGCCGTCAGCACCGGCGGCGTTGCCGCCGCCAGCGAAGCCGGCAGTGATGGGGTCAGCGCACCTGATCGGGGTGGAGGGCTGAAGCCTAGCTGTCTGGCCGAACGTCTAAAGCAGCCCGGCTCGCATGGCTCACTTGCCGGAGGCGGCACCGTACTCGAATGAGTCGGAGTAGAGGTGATCGGGGCTCAGGCCTTTGTCGAGAAAGGCCTGTTTAGCGGCATTGATCATTGGTGGCGGACCGCTCATGTAGAGTTCATAGTCGCTCAGATCGGGGTGATCCGCCGTCACGGCTTCGTGCACCCAGCCGGTCTGACCCTGCCAGCCCTCGTCCGGTTCCGAGAGCACTGGCACATAGCTGAAGTTGTCGTGATCTGTAGCCCACTGCTTGGGCAGCTCGGGCAGGTAGAGGTCGGCCTTGCTGCGTACACCCCAATAGAGCACCATCTTGCGCTTGACGCCGATCTCAAAGGCGTGTTCGATGATCCCCTTGAGCGGCGCGAAGCCGGTGCCGCCTCCGGCGAAAATAATCGGGCGCTCCGACTCCTCGCGCAGGAAGTAGCTGCCGAGGGGTGCCTCCAGGCGCAGGATCGTCTTCGCCTGCATATCATTGAACAGGAAGTCGGTGAACTTGCCGCCTGCTATATGGCGGATATGCAGCTCGATGAACTTGTCGTCGTGGGGCGCGTTGGCAATGGAGAAGGCGCGTTTGCTGCCATCCTCGAGGATGAAGTTGAGGTACTGGCCGGCCAGAAACTGCAGCCGTTCGCCCTCGGGGAGTTTGATATAGAGGCGGATTACGTCGTCATTGAGATGCTCGATCCGGTCGACCTTGCAGGGGAACTCTTTGATTTCGATATCGCTGGCCTGTGTGGCTTCTTTTACCTCGATGCGCAGATCGCTGTTGGGGGTTGCCTTGCAGGTCAGGCAGCTGCCGGCCGGTTTGCCGTCCAGTGCTGGTGGCTCACCATCCGGGTAGCTCACGCTGCCTTCAGAGAGGCTGCCCTGGCACTCACCGCAGAAACCGTTGCGGCAGCCGTAGGGAAGATTGATGCCTTGACGAACCGCAGCCTCGAGGATGGTCTCGTTTTTTTCGACGTTAAATTCGTGCCCACTGGGCTCGACATGGACTTTAAAACTCATGGGAATCCTTGATATCTAGAGCGAACTGCTAATGGGGCGAAATTCTCGCCTATTTAAGTCAGGAATTAAACCTAGGAGAGTTTCAGGTAATGGCGGAGATCACCATCGTGGGTTGTGGCGATATCGGTGCGCGGCTGGCGCAGCGGTTGATCGGGGCGGGTGAGGCGGTGCGCGGCTGGGTGTGTAGTCCGGACGGTATCGAGCGGCTGCAGCGGTTGCGCATCCCCGCCGCGTTGGTCGATCTAGATCGGCCCGATGCCCAAGGATCTGACCTGGAGGGTGCGCAGCTCTTCTACTTTGCGCCGCCACCTAAACAGGGAGTGGAGGATGGCCGGGTGGCGCACCTGATCGAGCTGTTCGCCCAGCTCGGCCAGCCGCGACGGGTGGTCTATCTCAGCACCACTGGTGTCTACGGCGACTGCCAGGGTGAGTGGGTCGATGAAACGCGGCCGCCGGCGCCACGGGTCGACAGGGCGCGCCGCCGGCTGGATGCGGAGCAGCGCTGGCGGGCCTGGAGCGAGGCAACGGGTGGCGAACTGGTGATCCTGCGAGTGGCGGGGATCTATGGGCCTGGCAAGCTACCGCAGGCGCGACTGCAAAACGCCGTGCCGATGGTGTGCCAGGCAGAGTCACCGCTCACCAACCATATCCACAGCCTCGATCTGGTGGAGATCTGTGTTGCGGCGATGCAGCGTGGACACAATGGCGAGGTCTACAACGTCAGTGACGGCCAGCCTGGCAGCATGACCGACTACTTCATCCAGGTGGCCGACTTCCTCGGCCTGCCGCGGCCACCGTTGATCTCCCTGGAGGAGGCGAAGCAGCAGCTCTCGCCGGGTATGCTCTCCTATCTGGCGGAGTCGCGCCGGCTCGATAACCGCAAGATGTTGGAGGAGTTGGTGGTGCAGCTACGTTACCCGAATCTGGATCTGGGGCTACCGGCGGCGCAGGAGGCTCCTTAAGAGTTAAGTCCCTCGTCGACCCAGTCGAGCAGGCTGTTCCAGGGCGGAAGATCTTTATAGACCGATGAGCGCGGCAGTTCAAACACCCCGAGGCCGGTCTCGGCGGCGCGGATGTAGCTCTGGCTCTCGCGCAGGTGGCCAATTACCGGGAAGTTGAGGTCGCCGAGGAAGCGTTTCAGATCTTTGTAGGCGCGGGTCTTGCGGTTGACCCGGTTGGCGACGAAGCCGATGCGGGTCTGATGGCGTAAGACCCGACCGCTGCGCAGTAGCTCGTCGAGGTGATGGCGGCAGGCACGGATGTCGATGGGGGAGGGCAATACCGGGATGATCAGGCTGTCGACCCGGCGCAGCATCTGATTGATCTGCTTGCCGTGCACTCCGGCGGGTGCGTCCATCACCAGAAGGTCGGTGCCGCGAGCCGGTTTGGGGGCGGCCTTGGTGGCGTCGATGGCCTCGATCTCCGGGATGCCAGTGTAGTCCTGACGCGCCTCCAGCCAGTCGAGACTGGAACGCTGCGGGTCGAAGTCGGCCAGTGCCACCTTCAGCCCTTCGTCGGCGTACCAGCTGGCCAGGTTGGTGGCCAGGGTGCTTTTGCCGCAGCCCCCCTTGGCGTTCATCAGCATGATCTTGTGCATGGTTTCCCCCTGCCGTTTCGCATCATCCCAAGCCTAGCGGAGCTTGAGCCCTGCCGAAAGGGGCCTCGCTCAATCTATTCCCAACTCATCCCAGATCGCATCGACCCGCTGTTTCACCGCCTCCTCCATCTGGATCGGCGTACCCCACTCGCGGGTGGTCTCGCCGGGCCATTTGTTGGTGGCGTCGAAGCCAATCTTCGAGCCCAGGCCGGAGACCGGCGAGGCGAAGTCGAGATAATCGATCGGCGTGTTCTCGATCAGCGTGGTGTCGCGGGCCGGGTCCATGCGGGTGGTCATGGCCCAAATCACGTCGTTCCAGTCGCGGGTGTTGATGTCGTCATCCACCACGATGACAAACTTGGTGTACATGAACTGGCGCAGGAAAGACCAGACGCCGAGCATCACCCGCTTGGCGTGCCCAGGGTACTGCTTCTTCATGCTTACCACGGCCATGCGGTAGGAGCAGCCCTCTGGTGGCAGGTAGAAGTCGGTGATTTCGGGGAACTGCTTCTGCAGGATCGGCACAAAGACCTCGTTCAGCGCCACGCCGAGGATTGCCGGTTCGTCCGGCGGCCTGCCAGTGTAGGTGCTGTGGTAGATCGGTTCTTCTCGATGGGTGATGCGATCGATGGTGAAGACCGGGAAGCTCTCCACCTCGTTGTAGTAGCCGGTGTGGTCACCGAAGGGGCCCTCCGGGGCCATGTCGTCGGGGTGGATATGACCCTCCAGCACAAACTCCGCCGACGCCGGCACCTGCAGGTTGTTGCCGATAGACTTCACCACCTCGGTGCGTGAGCCGCGCAGCAGCCCGGCGAAGGCGTATTCGGAGAGGGTGTCGGGCACCGGCGTGACCGCGGCGAGAATGGTGGCCGGATCGGCGCCCAGCGCCACCGTTACCGGGAAGGGTTCGCCGGGATGGGCCTCTTGCCACTCCCGATAATCGAGTGCACCGCCGCGATGGGCCAGCCAGCGCATGATCACCCGGTTGCGGCCGATTACCTGCATGCGGTAGATGCCCAGGTTCTGGCGCGACTTGTTGGGCCCCCTGGTGATCACCAGTCCCCAGGTGATTAGCGGGCCGGCGTCACCGGGCCAGCAGGTCTGCACCGGCAGCTCGCCCAAGTCCACCTCGTCAGCCTCGGTGCTGATCGCCTGACAGGGGGCGTTGCGCAACTCCTTGGGGGCCATGTCCAAAACCTTTTTAAACACCGGCAGCTTCTGCCAGGCGTCCTTCATCCCCTTCGGCGGATCGGGCTCCTTGAGAAAGGCGAGCAGCTTTCCGACCTCGCGCAGTGCGCTGACATCTTCCTCACCCATGCCTAACGCAACCCGCTCGGGAGTGCCGAACAGATTGCCGAGCAGTGGGTAGCGGGAGCCCTTGACCCGCTCGAACAGCAGTGCTGGCCCGCCGGTCCGAAGGGTGCGGTCGCAGATCTCGGTGACCTCCAGGTTCGGGTCGACCTCACTGTGGATGCGTTTGAGCTGGCCGCGTTGTTCGAGTTGCCGGATAAAATCGCGCAGATCCTGGTATTGCATGGCGGTGCTACAGAGTTGGTTGAGACCGGGAGACCCTACCCAGCCAGGCAAAATGGGTCAACTTTGCCACCCAAGCCCATTTTATGGCGACGTCAATTTGGCAAAGTAGGGTTTATGGGGCATAAGAAAAACTTGAAAAATCTGTTTTGGAAGCTAGTGTTAGCAAAATCTAATATATCGGGAGAATAATTCCATGTACGCCAAATTCATGGTCTGGCTGTTGCCAGCACTACTGATAATTAGCGGGGTTTCTGGTGTGTCAGCGGCCGAACTGCCGAGCGAGCCGGCGATCTACCGGGAGATCCCCCGTGAGTTCCGTCTCGATGGGACGGTCGAGGCGATCAATCGGACCACCGTCTCCGCCCAGACCCAGGGGGTGGTAGAGCAGATCCTGGTCGATGTGGATGACTTTGTAGAGAAGGGCATGCTGATCGTGCTGCTCAACGACACCCAGCATCAGGCTAAGCTGAAACAGGCCCAGGCCGAGCTGAAGGAGGCGGTGGCGCGGCTGCAGGAGGCGCAGGATGAGTTCAAGCGGGTCAAGGGGCTGCACGAGAAGAAGCTGGTTTCCCAGTCGCAGATGGACAAGGCCACGGCGGCCCTGAAGTCGGCCAAGGCGCGTCGCGAGGCGGCCAGCGCGGGTCTCGATCAGGCCCGTGAGCAGCTCGAATACACTCGGGTAAAGGCCCCCTACAGTGGCATTGTCACGCACCGTCATGTGGAGGTGGGTGAGATTGCCCAAGCGGGTCAGCAGCTGATGCGAGGCATCTCGCTGGATGAACTACGGGTCACTGTGGATGTGCCGCAGAGCCTGATCCCCACCATCCGTAAGTTTGGCAAGGCGTGGGTGGAGCAGCCGGAGGGTGGCTTCGTGGCGGCGACCAGGCTGACGATCTTCCCCTTCGCTCATCATGGCAGCAATACCTTCAAGGTTCGGGTCGACCTGCCGGAGGGGGTTAAGGGGCTGTTCCCTGGCATGTTCGTCAAGACCTCGTTCCTTACCGGCAGCAAGCGTGAACTCGTGGTGCCGGCAATGGCAGTGGTCTACCGTTCTGAGGTGACCGCGCTCTATGTGATCGATGCTGATGGTCGTATCGGTTTTCGCCATGTGCGGGTTGGTCACTACACCGAGGATGGCATGCAGGCGGTGCTGGCGGGGCTCTCCGAGGGCGAGCGGGTGGCGCTCGACCCGGTGGCCGCCGGTGCGCTTCTGAAGCAGCAGCGTGCGGAGGCCGCTAATGACTAAGCTGGGCATCTCCGGGCGCATCGCGGAGCGCTTTCTGGTCACTGAGATCACCCCGCTGCTGGCGCTGGTGGGGCTGTTGCTGGGGGTGTTTGCGGTGCTGGTGACACCGCGCGAGGAGGAGCCGCAGATCAACGTCACTTTCGCCAACGTCTTCATCCCCTTTCCCGGAGCTACCGCCAAAGAGGTGGAGAGCCTGGTGGCGACGCCGGCCGAGCAGGTGCTCTCCGAGATCGATGGCATCAAGCACGTCTACTCTACCTCGCGTCCCGGCATGGCGGTGCTGACGGTGCAGTTTCTGGTGGGCGAGGATCGAGAGGACGCCATTGTGCGCCTCTTCTCCAAGGTCTACTCCAACCAGGACTGGTTGCCGCAGAACCTGGGTGTGGGTCAGCCGATTATCAAACCCAAGGGTATAGACGATGTGCCGATTATCACCGCCACCCTCTGGTCGGAAAACCCAGAGGTGGGCGCCTATGAGCTGGGCCAGGTGGCACATGCTCTCGAGTCAGAACTGAAACGGGTGCCCGGGACCCGCGACATCTATACCATCGGCGAGCCCGACCGGGTGGTGCATGTGCTGCTTGATCCGCAGGCCCTGTCGGGCCACAACATCGACCTGAGCGATCTGCGCCGGACGCTGCAGGCGGCCAACCAGATCCACGACTCGATCACTATCACTGCTGATAACCGGGAGCTGCTGGTGCAGGCCGGTACCTTTCTCACCTCGGCGGAGGAGATCGGCCAGTTAGTGGTGGGAGTACAGGAGGACAAGGCAATCTACCTGCGCGATGTGGCGAGCATCAAACATCAACCCGACCTGCCGGCACAATATGTCTGGATGGGTGGTGGTGCCCAGGGTGCGCAGAAGGGGCTGCAGCCGGGGATGAGCTATCCTGCCGTGACCATTGCGGTGGCGAAGAAGGCGGGCACCAATGCGGTGGAGATTGCCGAGTCGGTGATCGAGCGGTTTGCGCAGCTCGAGGGCACCTTCATCCCCGATGGAGTCGAGGCGACCATCACCCGCAACTATGGTGAGACCGCCGAGGCCAAGGCCAACAAGCTGATCACCAAGCTGGCGTTTGCCACCCTCTCGGTGATCGTCCTGGTGTTTCTCGCCATCGGCTGGCGTGAGGCCTTTATCGTTGGTGGTGCGGTGGTGGTGACCCTGGCGATCACCCTGTTCGCCTCCTGGGCTTGGGGGTTCACCCTCAACCGGGTCTCGCTGTTCGCGCTGATCTTCTCCATCGGTATTCTGGTGGATGACGCCATCGTGGTGGTGGAGAACATTCACCGGCACCTGCAGATGGGCTCCAAGCAGCTGCTGGAGGCGATTCCGGCGGCGGTGGATGAGGTGGGTGGCCCGACCATCCTGGCTACCTTCACAGTGATCGCAGCACTGCTGCCGATGGCCTTCGTCACCGGCCTGATGGGCCCCTACATGAGCCCGATCCCGATCAACGCCAGCACCGGCATGTTGATCTCGCTGGTGGTGGCGTTTGTCTTTACCCCCTGGCTCACCAATAAGGCGCTAGCCAATCAGGCAGAGCAGATTGCTGCCCATGCCCATGATGAAAAAGAGGAGACCGGCCTGAGCCGTTTCTTCGGCCGCGTGATGCGGCCCTTGCTGCTCGGTTCCCGCGGCAACCGCAACCGCTGGTTGCTGCTGAGCGGCATCATGCTGCTGATCGTGCTGTCGATCTCGCTGGTGGTGAACAAGGCGGTGGTACTGAAGATGCTGCCCTTCGATAACAAGTCAGAGTTCCAGGTGGTGCTCGATATGCCGGAGGGGACCAGTCTGGAGCAGACCACGCGGGTACTTAGCGAGATGGGTGACTATCTCGCAACAGTGGATGAGGTGAGCGACTATCAGGTCTATGCTGGCAGCGCCGCTCCGATTGGCTTCAATGGCCTGGTGCGTCAGTACTACCTGCGTGAGGGGGCCTACCTGGGCGATATCCAGGTCAATCTGGTGGACAAACATCAGCGCGATCGCAAGAGCCATGAGATCGCCCGGGCGGTGCGCGAGCCGCTGCGACAGATCGCGTTGACCCATAACGGCAACGTCAAGGTGGTGGAAGTGCCGCCGGGACCGCCGGTGATGTCGCCGCTGGTGGCGGAGGTCTACGGTCTCGACTATCGTGGTCAGACCGAGGCGGCTTGGGAGATCCGCCAGGTGTTTGAGAACACGCCGGATATCGTCGATGTGGATGACAGCGTCGAACACCCCGCGGCGAAGTTTGTGGTGCAGGTTGATAGGGCTAAGGCGGCACGCCTTGGAGTGCCGCAAAGCAGCATCGTCGAGGCATTGGCGACGGTGCTGGCTGGTGAGGATGTCAGCTTTCTGCACGGTGAGAACCTGAAGTATGCGGTGCCGATCCGTCTTGAGTATTCAGATGCCGACAAGGCCGATCTGGAGCAGGTGTTGTCGCTGCGGCTGCGCTCCCAGAGCGGCAGTCTGGTGCCGCTGTCGGAGATTGTTGAAGTGATCCCGCGGGTGCGTGAGTACTCGATTTACCATAAGGATATGATGCCGGTGGTCTATGTTACCGGTGACATGGCGGGTGAGACCGACAGCCCGCTCTACGGTCTATTTGGGATCTCTGGCCAGCTCGATGGGGAAGGCGGTATCGACCAGTGGTTTCTGAGTCAGCCGGAGAATCCTTACGAGTACAGCCTGAAGTGGGATGGTGAGTGGCAGATCACCTACGAGACCTTCCGCGACATGGGCATTGCCTACTCGGTGGGGCTGCTGATGATCTATCTGCTGGTGGTGGCCCAATTCCGCAGCTACCTGGTGCCGCTGGTGATCATGGCGCCGATCCCGCTGACGGTGATCGGCATCCTGCCGGGTCATGCACTGATGAATGCGCAGTTCACCGCCACCTCGATGATCGGCATGATCGCGCTGGCGGGCATCATTGTGCGTAACTCGATCCTGCTGGTGGATTTCATCAATCAGCAGGTGCGGGAAGGGATGGTACTGGAGGCGGCGGTGGTGCGCTCGGCGGCGGTGCGCGCCAAGCCGATCGCACTCACCGCGCTGGCAGCAATGGCCGGTGGCCTCTTCATCCTTGACGACCCGATCTTTTCGGGGCTGGCGGTATCGCTGATCTTCGGCCTCTTCGTCTCCACCCTGTTGACCCTGGTGGTAATCCCGGTGGTCTACTATGCGGCGATGCGTAACCGGGTCGAGATGCTGCGTGCCGAGGCCTGAGTGGGGCTGTTAAGGCGATAGTTCGTGACTCGAGGGTAGCTCGCCCTCGGGTCGCCCTTCGCTTGCTGACTGATGTCGTTGTTGCCCCTGCCATTCTGCATGTGACGCCCTTATTCAAGCCTCAACATTTAGTGAGCTCTGCCGATGAGGTCTGAACGGAAGGAACTATCTTCCAGCCGCAGAACCCGCTGTGGCAGGTTGCCACTGGACATAGAGACAGTCTCATGCAACAGCTGTTATCCCGATCTATCACCATCTCTGTTTTGTTTGTGTCGCTGCTCGCTTGGGGCTTGAGCGGTGCAGCAATGGCCGACACCATACTCAATTTCGGCGTCTATACGGCGGACAAACCGACTTCGGTAGTGCGTCAATTTAGGCCCCTGCTGAGTGGGCTCGAACAGCGTCTGAGCCTGTTGCGCGGTGAGCCGGTAAAGATCCGCATCCAGGTGGCAAAAAACTATCAGACGGGCATAAACGACCTGGTCAAGGGACGGGTCGATTTCTCCCGTTTTGGGCCGGTTTCCTACATCTTGGCGAAGCGGCAGAATCCGAGCCTGAGCATCATCGTGGCGGAATCCAAGCAGGGGAAAAAGGAATACAACGGTGTTATCTGTGTTCACAAAGATAGCCCGATAAAACGGATCGAAGAGTTGGCCGGCAAGCGGTTTGCCTTTGGCAATCAACGTTCCACCGTTGGCCGCTATCTGTCGCAACTCTATCTGGTGGAGCATGGGGTGCGGGAGAGTGATCTGGCGTCGTATGACTACCTGGGGCGGCACGACAAGGTGGGAATGGCGGTGGCAGCGGGTACCCATGATGCGGGGGCGCTGAAAGAGAGCACCTTTTTCAAGTTGGCCAAGAAAGGCAAGCCTCTGCGGCAGCTTGTCACCTTTCCGCTGGTCACCAAACCCTGGATTGCCAGGGCAGGATTGGCCCCCGAACTGCGGGCCCAACTGCGTCAGGCACTGCTGGAATTTCGGGATGACAAGGCATTCAAGGCGCTGAAGAAGGATGGCTTCCTGCCGGCGGACGATACGGATTACGATCGAATCCGCCGTGCGATCGAGCAGAATGAGCAATTTTTTGCGGATTAGTCGGGCGGTTTGAGTGACAAAGCAGATAAAGATGTTGCGCAGACTGCAATGGATCCGTTGGCTGCAGGATTGGCCGCTGTGGCTGCAGTTAGGCCTGGGGCTGGCGATCATCATGTTGTTGGCGGCACTGGGTGGCGGAGAGGTGGTGCGCCAGTTTGAACAGCAGCGTCAGCTGCAGGCTGCCCGTCAAGATGCCTCCCATCTATTGTCGGTGTTGGCGGCCTCTGTGGTGGAGGCGGTAATTTCGGAGGATATCCCTCTGTTGGAGGCCCAAGTGCGGCAGCTGGTGTTAACCGATCTGGATGTCTACAGCCTACAAGTGGTGAATGAGGTGGGCGTGCAGCTGCTGAGCTGGCAAAGGGACAAGTCGGCTCCGGCAGCAAATGTGGTGCTGCAACGGCAAGGCATCGAGCTGGAGGGCGAGCGGTTTGGNGAGATCCAGATCGCTCTAGACATGACGTCCCGTTATGCTGAGGTCAAGTATAGCGTTGAGCTGGCGAGGCAGCTGTTGTTTCTGCTGCTGTTTCTGATCGCCGCAGCGCTGCTGCTCCTCTCCGAGTTGTTGGTGGTGCGGCCGCTGAGACAGATTGGCGAGCGCATCCATGCATTGGGTGACGGGCAGCTAGAGGGTGACCTCGAGCTGAGGAGCTCTCGCGACATGAATCTGCTGGCCGAGAGTGTGAATATGCTGGCGGATGCCCTGCGCAACGAGGATGTGCATAAGCAGGAGCTGAAGATGACCAAAGAGGCGGCAGTGGCGGCGAGTCGCTCCAAGTCCCGTTTTATGGACAACATGAGCCATGAGCTACGCACCCCGTTGAATGCGATCCTTGGTTTTTCCCAGCTGTTGAGCAGTGACGATGACGAGCTGCTGAGCTCCACGCAGGCGAGTTTTGTGGCGGGAATCAATGCTGCCGGCAGCAGCCTGTTGCAGCTGGTGGATGAGCTGTTGGTGTTGTCCAGAAACGAGTCTGATGACCTGGAGATTAGTCTTGAGTGGGTTGAGCTCCAGCCACTGCTAAAGAGCTGCTTGGGGCTTGTGGAGTCTTTGGCAAAGCGCAGTGGGGTGCGGTTGGTGACGGTAGCTGCCGAGGGTGGGTTGGTCTCTGTGTATGCAGACCGGGAACGTCTAAAACAGGTGTTGTTGAGTCTGCTGTTCCGTGCGATCGAGTTCAGTGGCAAGGGCGGCGTGGTTGAGTTGCTCGGTCCCGAGCCGGGCGAGTTTGGGGTGCGCTTGCAGGTGACTGACAGTGGGCCGGGGATGGGCCTTGAACAACAGTTACGGGTGTTTGAGGGGTACTCATGTGGTGAGGACGGCAGTGGGTGTGGAGGTGCCGGTATCAGCCTTGAACTCTGTCATCGATTGATCCAGATGATGGGGGGCATTATGGGGATGACGAGCGAACCAGGTCAGGGCTGTAGCTTCTGGATTGAACTGCCTGATATAGAAAGCGCTGAGCCTCAGCTGCAGGCGTCGGTGTCCGATTGATGGATCTCATCGGTTTGTCGTTCCATCTGCCCCATGATCGATTGCCGAAAAGCGGCTTAATGGAGTGGGAGCAAAGTATGTGTTACGCCATCTATACGATTCTTATCGGACTTTTTCTCATCTACAGTGATGCCGTGCTGGAGCCACTCGCGCTCTCGGAGCTGGTGGGTGAGGGGGAGTGGATGGTGGTGGCCCTGGGGTGGGAGATGGTGTTTTCGATCTGGCCGCTACTGCTGATGGCGATGGTAGTAGCCAGCGCTCTGACATTTTTTGGTATGCGTTGGCTGAAGTGGAGTTAGGCGCCAGGCGTACCCGGGTGGCCTCTGATTTATTAACAGCCTGTGCTGAGTCCGACAGGTCGTCAATGCTCCTGATTCCGGTTGCGAGGTCGCCGAATCGATGGTTAAACGGTTAATTTAGGTCAGCCGATGCTCATCTATCTTCACGGCCTTAACAGTTCCGGTGGATCGGCCAAGGCCAGGGTGTTGCGCGATGCTCTGCCGCAAATCAGCCAGGATGCGCCGACTTATCCGGCGCATCGTCCGGTTCAGGCGGTTGCAGCACTACAGGGCTATTTTGAACAGCTGCTGGCATCGCTTTCCAGCGGCGAGCCGCTGCTGCTGATCGGTAGCTCGATGGGGGGATTCTACGGGCGCTATCTGGCGCAGCAATTGCCCTTTGACCATCTGCTGATGATCAATCCGGCGTTGCAGCCCTGGGACTTGTTGCCAGAGCATGAGGGTTGGCAGGAGACTGCGTTGGGAGAGCATTACTATCTGTCGGCGCAGACCTTCGCTGAGACTCGTGATTACGCCGTCGAGGCTGGCGACGGCCCAGTGCCAGTGACCCTGCTGCTGGATGAGGCGGATGAGGTGATCGACTACCGCATCGCCGCGCGGATCTTTCGTGGCAGTGCCGATCTGCATATCTACCCGGGCGGCGATCACGCCTTCCAACACATGGATGAGGCGGTGGCGATCATCGCCAGGCTGCACGCCGGGATTGCTGAGCGCAAGCGTGTTCCCGGATAGCAGCGTCGCGGCCTGGCGGCTGTTCAGTCGTCGCTCTTGTGCAGCACTTCGCCTGCCTGGTTGACTACCTCCACCCCCACCGGGATACCTTCGCGGATGCTGGCAGTAACCACGCAGAAGTCCTCGAACAGGTCCATGCAGCGCTCGAGCTTCTTTGTTTGCAGCAGTTCGTCGCCGGCGGTGATGCGCACATCCATGCGACCGACCCGCAGGCGTCGCTTCTCGTTGCGCACCATGGTGCAGGTGACCTCGGTCTGCACGTTGCGGTCGGGCACCTCCTCCTTCGCCAGGCAGAACATCAGGCTGGCGCTGAGGCAGTTGGCGGCGGCTGCCGCCAGCATGCGCGAGGCGTTGGGGCCGTTGCGTTCGCCGAGTGGCGGAGGCTCGTCCATCAGCACATCCTCGGCTTTTTTAATGTCGAACTTGACGCGGAAGGCGTAGTCTTCTTCCTGCTCCAGGTGGATGGTAAATTTGCCAACTTCCGACATGGTTCTATCCTCGTTTGGTTATTTGGCTGCCGAGTGGCCCTTCAGCGGGGGCGCGTCGGGATTGAGTGATTATCGATGAGCTGTTGCCAGGCTGAGTGGCGGTGGATCAGTTCCAGTGCATCGTTGAGTAGCTGTTTGCCAGGCTCGGTGCGGTGCCAGGTGGAGGCACCGGAGGGGTGCGGCAGGGGGATCAGATCGGCCGGGCTGTCATTGAGATCGATCGAGTGGCACTGGCCGATCACCTCGGTGAGTCTATTGAAGTGGCAAAATTGCTCGATCGCCAGCTTGCCGACCGGGATCAGCAGGCGTGGCTGCAGCAGTTCGAACTCGCTCCGCATCCAGTCGGCACAGTGGGTGATCTCCTGCTTGTTTGGCACTCGGTCGCCTCCCTTAGGCTTTTTGCCTGGAAAACAGCGGCAGACCGCCGCCATGTAGACCTGGCTGCGAAACTGTGCCTCATCCATGCCGATCTGCTGAAACCATTTGAACAGGGTCTTGCCGGCGGTCCAGGCGAAGGGGTGACCGGCTGGGCCCTCCCGGTCGCCGGGGGCCTGGCCGATCAGCATCACCGCTGAGAGTGCCGGCTGGCCTGTGACCACCGGGCCGATCATCTGCGGACAGCGCTGGCAGGCGCGAAGCTGCTGTTGATGGTGTTGCAGGGCTTGAAGCGTGCTCATACGGAGAGTAGTTTTCGCTTTTTGGTTCTGGTGAATCGAGAGTGATACAGACCTTGCTTGGTTTCGGGTTTGCGCGCTGTTCGGGGCGCTGTTTATCTGGCTATTGCCCATTGTACTGATCCTGCGCTCAGACAAAACGGCTGGTGTAGAGAAGCTGCTGTGGCTGCTGGTTGTGCTGTTTGTCTCTTGGTTTGCCTGGATTCTGTATGCGCTGTTTGCCCCGCTTGGGCCGATCGACAAAAGGAGAGTGTGAATGAAAGCGGTAGTGATGCCTGCACCTGGTGGTCCTGAGGTGCTGTTGTATGAGGATATCCAAGAGCCGGGGCTGGAGTCGCCGAGCCAGGTCAAGGTGCAGATCCGGGCGGCCGGGGTCAATCCGGTGGACACCAAGATACGCAGCCGCGGGGTATTTATGGCCGACGGCCTGCAGGCGGTGCTGGGCTGCGATGCGGCTGGGGTGGTGGTCGAGGCGGGCGAGGCTGTGCAGCACCTTGAGGTTGGCGATGAGGTCTGGTTCTGCAATGGTGGTCTGGGGGGGAGCCACGGCAACTACGCGGAGTTTGCGGTGCTCGATGCCTGTCTGGTGCGCAAGAAGCCAACTACCTTCAACTTCGAGCAAGCCGGTGCGGCGCCGCTGGTGTTGATCACCGCCTGGGAGGCCCTGTTCGGTCGGGGGCGTCTGGCTGAGGGGCAGACGGTGCTGATCCATGCCGGAGCTGGTGGGGTGGGCCATGTGGCGATCCAACTGGCCAAGTCGGTTGGGGCGCGTGTGCTGACCACGGTTAGTTCGGTGGAGAAGGCTGACTTTGTGAAGTCTCTGGGGGCGGATGAGGCAATCCTCTACACGCAAGAGGATTTTGTCGAGGTAGTGGACCGTCTCACCAAAGGGCGGGGCGTCGATCTGGTGCTCGATACGGTGGGGCCAGAGGTGTTCGCCAAGTCGATTCCAACGGTGGCCCACTACGGAGATCTGGTGACCCTGCTCGATCCGGGTGGTGAGCAGGTCTGGAAAGAGGCGCGCAACCGTAACATCCGCGTCGGATTTACCCTGATGCTGACGCCGATGCTGCGTGATCTGCCTGAGGCACGAGACCATCACGGCGAGATATTGGAGCAATGCGCCGAGCTTGCGGATAGCGGCAAGCTGGATCTGCGGGTTAGCCGGGTGATGCCGTTGGAGGAAGCGGCTGAAGCTCATCGCCTGGTCGAGGTGGGGCATACTCGGGGCAAAATTGTATTGATTCCTTGAGTGTTTCGACGCTAAAAAGTCGCTGTTTTTCTCTCTCCGCGTCTCCTATGTCGCGGAGAAAGCGAGTTGAGGAGGGGCGTTTTTTCACGATAATTGTCAGGCTTGATCGCACAGTTTGAGTGTCCGGAACGAAATTCTTATAGATTTCGCTGAGAATCCGGGTAGAATTGTATATAAATAAACGCTAATACTCTTACACTGGTTCTTGGTTTTGGTTTGGCTCCTGTGGGGCGGGAGGCAGGCCATCGGGTCGGGCCGCCGTGTGCGGCGCATCGCAGTTTGACGATACAGCAACAGGGAAGCATCAAAGTCGTAATTTAGTTGCCGAACAGTTAATTGTGACCGAACCCGAACTGGAACGGAGACGATGATCATGGCAGGCAATCTCGACTCGATAGATCGGGTACGCATAATTCGACAGGAGCTGACCAAGATGGCAGCTGGCGGGGCGATGGAGATGACGTCTGATTCATCCTGCGCGCTTCTGCGTAACTATTTCGACTTCCTCGAACAGCAGTTGTCAGATGCTGGGGCGATTCCTGATGTAAGCCAGATCCAGGAGATGCTGCTGGAGGTCTCGGAGTTTATTCGTTCCGGGAAGACGGGCTACTACTCTGACGAATACGGTCGGATTCTCAAGCGACTAGTCAGTATCTATGCCGGCGGCTTCAGCTCCAGTAGCAGCAGCGCCTTCACGCTGACCTCGGCAAACTATGCCGATGTGGTGGAGGCGATCAGTAACCGCTTTCCCGGTTACGACTACACCGAGGCGATGGGACAGTTGCTTGCCTATATGGAGCAGCTTTTCGCCAACCGCAAGTCAGACTGGAAGACCATCTACGAGCACATCATTTCCATGCCCGAATCGGTTGAAGCCAAGCGCCTGATTAAGGCTGCGCGCTTTGAGGAGGTCCGGCAGTGGGCGGAAGAGGGGGCGGGAAACCTGTTTGGTATCCGTGCGGATCTGCTGGAGGTGATCGGGCAGCTCAGCGCTGAGATTGATCAGTTGAATGCCGATATCGAGCACCTCGGGCGGGCTTGGCGAACCGGCCGGGTGGTAAGTTTGGCGGCCCGGCGCAAGGCGAATGAAGTGCCGGCCCTGATCGAGGCGAGGGAGCGTGTGATTCATCAGCGAATGGATAAACAGAACCTGGTTGAGTTAATCGAATCGAATATCGAGGAGTTCGAGATGCTGCTTCGGAGTGCCCGCCGGGCGTTCTTTTTTCACATCGTTTAGGGGCGTCTGGGCGGGGTGTTTGGAAACTGCCCCAGATAGTCGGCCCGCCACCAGTTGCCGCTCTCCCGCCGCTCCTGACT
>NZ_AFOC01000002.1:0-73798 GCF_000224455.1 endosymbiont of Riftia pachyptila (vent Ph05) | reverse complement strand
GCGAAATCTGGCGCCAGGCAGATATGACTGGACGTTGCTCTGGAACGAAAAAATCGCAGGAAGCAATGTTTCGCGCAAGCTCCGAAGGGGTAAGGCGCAGAGATACGCCGATCAAAGTTGTCACTATGGCTACAACTTGTGTAACAAATCTGCCGGAAGTAGATTCGGACAACCGCAGGCTGGCCCAATGAGCACCGCCCAAGGATGGCGGCGTAGCAGCAAGCACAAGCGTCCCAGACCTGCACATGGAAGGCTTTGCCGCATAAAGGCAGAATGGCCCGTAGCAGCTAAGCCAGAGCCGCGATAGGCAAAACCCGGCGACTTTAGGGAACCACTGAATAAGTCGTGATTGCTTTACGCCAACTAATATCACCCCAATTAATCCCGAAGATCACAACAATAGAGTGGTCATTTCTGCTCATTTCGAAACCAATTGGTACAATTTTATCTCAGCCCAAATCTAACCAGACTTAATCAGCGCTCCCCTAGTCTAACTTACGTCAGCTAAACGGTTCCCCCGCCCCAATTATCAAACATTGAACCGGAAATGGATTATGTCACCGTCTTTGACCTGATAATCCTTGCCTTCTGAACGGAGTTTTCCCGCCTCACGTGCGCCCTGCTCGCCTCTAAATTTGACAAAATCATCGTAGCTGATCACCTCGGCACGTATAAAACCCCGCTCAAAATCTGTGTGGATGACCCCGGCAGCCTGGGGTGCGGATGCATTGGCTGGGATCGTCCAGGCTCGAACCTCTTTTTCACCGGCAGTGAAGTATGTCTCGAGCCCCAGCAACTGGTAACCCGCCCGAACAACGCGGTTCAGACCCGGCTCATCCAATCCCAAATCGGAGAGGAACTCTTCCCTCTCATCCTCTTCAAGCTCCACAATCTCAGCTTCAATGGCGGCACACACAGAAACCACTTCAGCCCCCTCTGCAGAGGCAAGCGTATTCAACGCATCCAGATGCGGGTTGTCTTCAAAGCCATCTTCCGCAACGTTTGCAATATAGAGGATGGGCTTTACGGTCAGCAGGAATAGTTCCCGAATCTCCTGTAATTCATCATCGCTGAGCGCCATAGAACGCACTGATTTACCGTCATACAGATGATCACGTATGCGCTCCAACAAGGCCTTGCGGGCAAGCACCTTCTTGTCACCAGTCTTCGCCTGGCGAATCGTCTTGTCCAGCGCCTTTTCCACGGACTCCAGATCAGCCAGCGCCAACTCATTGTTGATCACCTGAACATCGGCAAGTGGATCGATCTTACCCGCCACATGCACCACGTCATCGTTCTCGAAACAGCGCACCACCTGCGCAACCGCGTCTGTCTCACGAATATTGGCAAGAAACTTATTCCCGAGCCCTTCACCTTTGGAAGCGCCTTCAACCAGTCCGGCGATATCGACAAACTGCATGGTAGTCGGAAGCACTGCCTGAGGATTAACGATCCCGGCGATTGCATCAAGGCGCGGATCTGGTAAGGGGACCACTCCCACGTTGGGATCGATAGTACAAAAAGGATAATTTTCGGCCGCAATAGTGGCCTTTGTCAGAGCGTTGAAGAGCGTCGACTTACCCACATTGGGGAGCCCAACGATACCGCATTTAAAACCCATATTCCGGAGCCTCAAAAAGGCACAAAGCATACCGGAAATGAGGCCGGACTTTCCAGCAGGGCGCGAGGTTCCCCGCACTATCTCCTGCTTCGACGCTATTTGATCAGAAAAAGCTTGCCGAAGTTGGCAATCTTCAAGATCTCATTGATCGCGTCATTTCCGTTGGCAAGCACCACGCTATCCTTCACCTTTGAGCTGTGCTCACGCAACTGCAACAGCATCCCCATCGCGGAACTATCCATATACTCAGCCTCAGCCAAGTCCACCACAAAGCCCATCTCGCCCTTTGGGTAGGCCTTGTAGGCATTAATAAAATCCTGGTGTTTGGAGAAGTCAAACCGTCCGGATATCTTTATCGTCACACTCGTGCCATCTGATGACTTTGATGTAGTTACCGACATATTTGCCTCACAATCTACGTTCAATTTACTACTTGGCCTGTGGATCCATCTGAAAAAGGTGGCCAAACCCAGCTATTCGCAATATCTCACCAACTGACTGATTAAAACCTATGATTCGGATATTTGAGTTATCACCACCAGAGCGCTCACGTAGCACCAACAACATTCCCAGCGCAGAACTATCTATGTAATCTGCTCCAGACAGATCAATCGTGTAGTGGCTCTTTAACGGATCATTTTTGCCATAAGCCGCACGAAACTCCTGATGACAGGAAAAGTCAAAGCGCCCAGTGACAGTGATTCTGATGCCACTTCCAGCATCGTATGTAGTGCTCGATAGACTCATTCTCTTAATCCCCACATACGCCGCCGCTAAAAAAGCTCCACATCACCCTCACTCATACTCTCCTGATCCACCGGCTTATGGGTGGCCATATCAGCAAACTGCTGTTTGAGCGATTCGCGGACCGTACGGATACTGATGGCAAGTTCCTTCGGAGTCGTTTCCGGGGCACTCACCATCCTATTGATCTCGGTCTGCATTGACTCAAATATATCCTCAATTTTTGAAAAATGTTCTTCACTATAACCGGAAAGCTGGCGCACGATATCCTCAAACTGCAATGACCGCACAGCCGAACCAACCTGGTTATGAATCTCAGAGGACATTGATGAAACTTTAGCCAAATTATCCGCAATGACTTCATTCACTTCTGCAACCTGCCGCATCATTTCATCAACACGTGCTTTTGAGTGAATTGCAAAGCCCATATCTTTCGAAGCCAGGGTTGCAGCTGAGTCCCTAGCCTCCTGAATATTTTCCTTAGAGGTACCTATTACGTTCCTGATCTGATCGTTGAAGCGGTTTGATCTCTGCGAGAGCTTACGCACTTCATCAGCAACCAACAGCAAACCCCCGACCTGCCTCACCCGCCCGAGCAGCCTCAATAGCTGCATTCAGCGCCAATAGATTGGTTTGATCGGCGATCACCTTAACATCCGTCAGCAATGAATCCGCATGCTCCATCTCCTTGGACATATCCTCAACACGCTCCACCAACATCATGGTATTGTGGCTAATCGTGACAACGTGCTCGACAAAAAAACGCAGAACTTTGTCCGTCTCACTGGCAAAGTCAGCAAATGTGATCTTTTTGTTACCTTCGCTCTCAATACCGTCTGACACACTCTCTATCAGACCCATTACCAGTTCCAACTGCGCCTGTGATTGTCCATTTATCCCGTTAAAACTCTCTTGCAGTGTTTGGACCGCATCATTGATCAAGGTCTGAATCTGGGCCTGCTCACTTCGCAGCTTGGCAACCTGCTCACTAACTCCAAGTTTAATTTCCCGCGACAAGGCACCCATCTCGCCGATTAATTCACCGCCACCAGCAAGGGCACGAATGCTTTGTTCTCCTTGCGTCAGTTTTTTACGATTTCGGTAATCGAGCAGCCCCCAAATGAGAGTCAGCACTGCCAGCATCAGGACACCAACCCAGCTCACCCCCATTGGCCAAGCGGCCAATACAAATAGGCTAGAAAACACCCAAGGGTGCCAGGATTTTGCAAAATAGTTGGCCATCTATACCGCCAAATTGATCCGCTCTGCTGCTAGAGTATTAGGTCTGCCTCACTCATTATCGGCGCTTTGGTATGAATCTTGAGAGCGATGCATCTCATGCCCGCAGGTCCGGGCACCTTGAACTATTGTTTGCATAGTTCAGTGAGGCGCATTCCGATCTTTTGCAATGGAAGAACTACCTCCACATAGCCACGCTTGACCGCTTCTCCAGGCATTCCCCAGACCACGCTGCTCTTCTCATCTTGCGCTATGGTCGGTGCACCAGCCTGCCGCATCTCTCCCATGCCTTCAGCCCCATCATCACCCATTCCTGTTAGCATTACTGCAATTGCATTTGGGCCTGCATTTTGCGCTAGGGAGCGGAACATCACATCTACCGACGGCTTGTGCCTGTTCACCGGAGGACCATCATTCAAGCTGCATATGTACCTCGCCCCATCGCGTCGCACTAAAAGATGGCGATTACCAGGAGAAATATAGACATGTCCGGGCAGAATCTGCTGTCCATTCTGAGCCTCGCAAACAGTAAGTTGGGTAATGCCATTGACGCGACTGGCGAATGCGGCACTAAACGCTTCTGGAATATGCTGTGAAATGACTATGCCAGGAAGGTCTGGCGGAAGATCCCTTAAAACATCCTTGATTGCCTCTGTTCCTCCCGTCGAGGAACCGATCCCGATAATCCTGTCTGTTGTCCTGAAGTGGCTTTTCCCTCCACTCCTGGCAAGAACCGCATCTGCTGACAGCTTATCCGAAGCAGTCAGCGGTGCTTTTGCAACCCGCCTTTCCAGCACCTGCACTTTTGCCCGCGCTGCAGTTTTTACCTTCAAAATTATTTCTTCCGCATAATCAGGCAGCTGCTGTGCAACATCCAGCTTGGGTTTAGAGACAAAATCAACCGCCCCCATCTCAAGCGCCTGCAGCGTCACATCGGCACCCTGTTCTGTAAGCGTGGAAACCATTACTACTGGCATTGGGCGTAGTCGCATCAGATTCCCCAAAAATGTCACTCCATCCATACGCGGCATCTCAATGTCCAGCGTCAAAACATCAGGTGACAATTTTTTTATTTTCTCTCTCGCCTGGTATGGGTCAACTGCGGTGCCAACAATTTGAATACCAGGATCGGCGTCGAGAATCGATGTTAGGAGTTGCCGCACCAAAGCAGAGTCATCCACCACTAAAACTTTGATCATGCCATCCTCTTCTATCTATTCAGGATCCCCAGCCAACAACCTACCAATCGACATCAAAAAAGCTCTACCGCCCCTTCCAGCGGCTCTTGTTCGATATCGTGCTGATATACTTTTTCTCGCTGAACAATTGTATCGTTGTGCATGCGTTTAAGTTTTTTCACTCTAACCCGCCCACTCGCAGGAAAAAACACAACTTTTCTAGGATATATATCTCCCACATCCTCGCTCATCAGTTTCAGCCCTTCCTCCTGAATGTATGACTTCACAAAATCGACATTATTTCCACCCACATTCGATATGTTGCTGATGATTTTCCCTCCACCAAATATCTTTACCGCAAGGTTTGGCCGGTGCCCTCCATGTTTAAGTATGTCATTGATCATGTGCTCCATTGCATAGTTTCCGTAGCGGGTAGCTCCACTGATAATTGCCCCTCCTCCCCAGTTTCCGCTCTCACTAAGAGGCAGCATGAAGTGATTCATTCCGCCAATACCAAAGACTTGATCCCAAACACACGCTGACACACACGAGCCAAGAACTGTAGTAATAATTTCATCTTGCTTTGTAACATAGTATTCGCCAGGCAGAATCTTTGCCGCAGCAGTGGAATGTTGCCTGTCCCAGTAGCGGTTGATCCGTTCAAAGCCAGGAAGTGGCTTGCCTAATTGGTGACGCGACATTTTAGTTCTACCTGATTTTTCTGTATATGGTCTTGCCAATTAACTCGAAACGATCGGTTAACTTAAACAATGACTCAGAATGCCCAATAAACAGATAACCTCCCTCTTTGATGTTGTCCGCAAACCGCTCAACCAACTTGGTTTTTGATACCTTGTCAAAATAGATAATCACGTTCCTACAAAAGATCACATCCTGCGGCTGTTCCAGCCGCCAATCCTCCATCAGATTTAACTGACCAAAGCGGATTAATCCCATGATTTCCGGCTTAAGTCGCACCATCCCACTATTAGCCCCCTTCCCTCGCATGAACCATTTCTGCAGTCGCCTTGAATCAAGACCATCAACACGCTCATCGGAATAGACACCAGATGCTGCTTTCGCAAGAACGTTGGAATCGATATCGGTTGCCAATATCTCCGCATTCCATCCAACATGAGGAGCGAGAGCCTCATGGAGAGTTATTCCAAGGGAATAAGGCTCTTCACCAGTTGAGCAACCTGCCGACCAAATGCGGATCTTCCGTTCGGCAGGCTTATTCTTCACCATTTCTGGGACAATAGTTTTAGAGAGGTATTCGAAATGGTGATTTTCACGGAAGAATGAGGTCAAGTTGGTTGTTACCGCATTAACCAACTCGATCATTTCTTCACCATTCGGATCGTTTCGAATCAGATCACAGTAAGAATCAAAATCCGCCAATCCCAACTTACGCAACCTTCGTGAGAGGCGCGCATAGAACATATTGAACTTGTCGTCGGTAACAACAATGCCCGTCTTCTTGTTCGATATAGAGCGCAGAAAATCGAAGTTCTGCTGAGAAAAAACAAATTCTCGCTCCACCATACTCGACACAACCTCCATACACTGCACCATTGTTTACGGCAAACTTGCACTAGCCTTAAAAAACCGCCGCTTGGCAGCCTGCCCGCCGATCAAAAAAGCTCAATATCATTATCAGGCTCATGTGTTATCCCAACGCCATTAGCCAGCACCTCATCAACAGTTTTCCCTTCAAGCAAAGAATCAAACATTGCCTGTTCTTCACGCATACTGTACTTGGAGCGTATTTTTGTCTGCAGCCCAATCCACTCATTTGGGTTGAATATTCTACTTCCGTCCTCAACCAACTCAGAAAGGGCCGCCAACGCATGACTCACATGTGCCAATCGCTGTGATAGCTTGTCGTAAAATTGGAATGCAATAACACCAGCCTGCATCTTCTCAGAGATCAGACTGCTTTCCTTTTCCACTTCTGCAATTAGCCCCTCATCCTTTCCTGTGTTCTGCAATCGCTCAACTGCCTGGACAATTGAGCTGGAACTTTCAATCATAGAGGTAAATGAATTTGTAAGAGTCTCTACTGAGTCATCTCCCTCTCTCATGGCCACCTCAATCTGTGCCACTGCCAGGTTCAACATCCGAACGGTTTCACGAACCTGACTCCAGTCAAGATCAGGCTGGGTCGCAGTTGAAGGCAGATTGTTGTGCATTGACATCCCCATCTCCCCCTTGCCACTCATTCCGACTTACCCGCCAACTCAATGGCTTGGGCCACCCCCACCAACTTGACAGCATTGACAAGAACTTCTGATGCACTCCCCCAAGAAATTTTCAAGTGTTGCGAGTTTGCTTCTTTGAATATCGCACATAGCAACTGAATGCCTGCGCCATCAATCCGCTCCACACTTCCTCCGTGAAAGGTGAGAGTGCCGCCTGTCGAAAGTGCAGACTTCACTGTATCGTGCAGATTGCTTACTTCCTGTATTGTCAGACTATCTCCAAGATTGATTCCGCCCATCTCATCATCCTCTTGATTAGGCGCAGCCACAGTCAGATC
Organism: endosymbiont of Riftia pachyptila (vent Ph05); assembly: GCF_000224455.1. Classification (NCBI taxonomy): domain Bacteria; kingdom Pseudomonadati; phylum Pseudomonadota; class Gammaproteobacteria; species endosymbiont of Riftia pachyptila. The sequence continues at coordinate 66,477 of NZ_AFOC01000002.1, read as the reverse complement.
ATCATCTGTTGTCCCATGTGCCTCATTGAGGGAGGCCTCGTTTTCATCACAATCGACCTCCTGCGCATCAGAATCCACCGACGCCACCTGTTGTTCTGTGCCGGCCCCAATCTCTGGTACAAAATCAGCTACTGCCCCCCCAGCAACATCAACTGGTACATTTTTGGCATCCAGTTCATCGAAATTAGCAAGCGGATCATGACTCATCACCGACACCTGGGGCCTTTTTTTGGAAGTACTCACATCGTCCTCCTTTCAAGAAGATCGGTTGCCAGAGCCTCGAACTCTTTTGCTGACTGGCTTGATCGGCGATATTCGAATATGGTTCGCCCGACTCCAGGGCACTCTGCCATCACTGCGGCTTCCTTTATGGGGTTTGCCAACACCTGTCCGGGAAAATGGCCAAGCAGTTTGTCGCACACCTCCCTAAATAGCCGCCTGCGAGGATAGACACGACTCATCTCAATCCATTTTTCGTGGGGCTTTTCAAGATATGGCTCAAACCGTTTCAGCGTCATCATCATCTTGGCCAGACCGCTGAGAGAGAGGTAATCACCACTAACCGGGATCAGAACCTCATCAGCAGCAAACATGGCATTCGAGACAAGAATTCCCGCCGATGGTGGACAGTCGAACAGGATAAAGTCTTGATCACTGAACTGACCTTCCAGCGCATTCTTAAGAATACTTGCCCGGGCGGCTCCCCCCCCCTCAACTCTTCCACCTGCTGTAGGTTGTTACCCGCCGACACCAACTGCAATAAATCACGTGTATTTATCACTGCAGATTCCAGTTCTGCCCCGTTTAACAGAACCTGATCCACACCCTCCACAGGTGGCCGAAACATCCCTAGACTGGCTGCGAGCTGGCCTTGTGGATCAAGATCGATAACCGTAACTCGATATCCTTTCAAGGCCAGTGCATGCCCAAGATTGGTAGTAATGGTTGTCTTACCCACTCCCCCTTTCTGGTTGATTACCGCAATACGGCGCATGCTTTTATTTACCTCAGATCAGTCGACGTTTTCTAAGGAGCTCTGAACAAATCACAGACGACAACCTTGCGGTCCATATTTCCCGCTGCTGCGTTTGAAATCTAGGCAATAGACCACTTATTACCTGCGATCTCCGCCTTGCATCGGGAAACTTGACCTCATAATTCTGCTCGCCAAGATTCATCCAGAGGCGCCTAACACCCCTAGATCATCAGGGGAAAACAGCTTATCCACATCCAGAAGGACGACCATTCGCTCGCCCTCTGACACCATCCCTGTAATAAACCGGGTGTTAATATGAGCCCCCAAATCAGGCGCAGATCTCGTCAAACTGTCACTTATATCAAGCACATCTGAGACACCATCCACCACAACCCCGACTATGTTGCTTCCCTCGCCCTGCTCAATAGAAAGCACTATGATCACCGTTGTCGGCGTATACTCGATTTTTTCAAGCTTAAAGCGCGCCCGAAGATCAATGATCGGAACAATGGCGCCACGCAGGTCGAGCACTCCCTTCACATACTCCGGGGTGTCAGGCAAAGCCCTCACCTCTTCCCATCCCTTGATCTCTTGCACACGAAGGATATCCACACCGTAGTGCTCACCACCAAGAGTAAAACTCAGATACTGGCCACTCACCGACTGCGCCACCTCAGTTGAACCAGCCTCACTACCTACCTTCATATCAGCAACCATTTTTAAACCTCATTGCCACTCTCTGTCATACAACAAGGATTACTCTTCCACCATCGCTTCTACCCGCTTTAGCAGATGGATGATCTCATCTGAAAGCGGGCCAACCTCTGCAAACGCAGCCTCTGCATTTTCATCATCTCCAGCGTTCCGAAGAGAGACCACATCTTTGATAACGGAGTGCATCTTCTCATGCAGCTTCTCCATCACCTGCATCTCTTCGATATACCCATACTCATCCATAGCAAAACCATAGAGCCACTTTCCAAGTGCACAATCACGATGAGACACTGCCTCTTCGTTATGCATCGACTTCTTACCATCCAAAAAGTCACGCAACCGCATCTTCCATGAGAGATGTGCAGCGCGAGCAGCATGAAAATCGAAGCTATCTTCCTCTCTTGCTTCGCAAGCTCCACCACTATGCTTGTTCTCCAGGTTGAAAAACCGTATCAACCTTTCCATATCCTGCGCCTTTTCACTCATAGCGACCGCTGTCGAAGAAGTCTGCTCCGCCAACGCTGCATTCTGCTGAGTCAACTCATCCATATTGGTGACAGCCTGGTTGACCTGTTCAATACCTTCCGATTGTTCGAGACTTGCCGCTGCAATTTCAGAAACGATATCTCCAACCTTTTTAACTTCTGAAACAATCTCTTCCAGAGTGGAACCCGATTCATTTACCAGGCTTGCTCCACTTTCAACCTTCGCAGCACTGTCTTTGATCAGATTTTTTATCTCCTTCGCAGCAGTTGCGCTTCTACCGGCAAGATTTCTTACCTCTGTAGCAACCACTGCAAAACCACGCCCCTGCTCTCCGGCCCGAGCCGCCTCGACAGAGGCGTTCAACGCAAGAAGATTGGTTTGAAATGCAATCTCGTCGATAACACCGATGATCTCCGAGATCTTGTTACTTGACTGGTTAATTTCATCCATGGCATGAATCGCATTTTGTACGACCGCTCCACCGCGCTCTGCAGAGCTTCTCGCCCTCATCGCCAACTGATTAGCCTGTTGCGCATTGTCCGCATTGTTTCTAACCGTTGATGTCAACTCCTCCATACTTGCGGCAGTCTCCTGAAGACTGCTCGCCTGCTGTTCGGTACGGGCAGACAGATTACTATTGCCCGAAGATATCTCGCCCGCCGCACCGATCATGCTGTCCGTTGCCTCTCTCAATTGAGCGATCATTCTGTTGAGATTAAATGTAGATTCGTTCACCGCCTCCTTAATTTCGCCAAAGGTTCCTGAATATTCATGCGTGATCCCTTCGCTCAGATCCCCTTCTTTGACTCGCTTCATCGTGCTAGCAACATCATCAAAAACGCGACTCATCTGATCGATCAGAGCATTGATCCCTTTTGCAAGATGACTAAAGAAACCAGTTTTTCCTTCCAGGCTGACCCGCCTGCTCAGGTCACCGTGGAGCGCTGCTGCCACGATATTCTCCAGCTCATCCTCGACAGCCACTTCACTGGTCCGGTCACTCCATTCCACTGCAGTACCCAGACGCCGGCCATCCTCCGTAAGCACCGGATTGGCGATAATGCCCATGGTTCGACCGCCAATCCTCAACTCCGATCTATAAGTTTTTGTGAGGCCTTCTAGCATTTTTGCCTGGCGATCAGAATGCTTGTAGAGCAGATCAATGTTTGTCCCCATCAACTGACTGGCATCAAACTCAGGCAGCTGGCTACGAATATCTGCTTCAGCCACCTCAAACAGAGATCGAACGGTCTTATTCATGTAGACGATATTACGTTCATTATCTGCCATCATTACGCAGCTTGAGACGTTATCCAGTGCAGTCTTGATGCGGGCCACTGATTCCGCCCTCTCCCTGGCATCGTTAACGTCAAATCCTACCTTCGTCTGCATAATTTTGATGCCGCGATAGAGATCACCAATCTCATCCCCACGACGTAACTCAATGTCATCAGAAAAGTGCCCTTCAGCGATTCGGCGAAAATACCCAAGTGAAGCCTCTATGGGATTCAAAACAGCACGTTTCAGAACCAGGAAGAAGATAACAAAGAGCATGACGAAACCAACCGGCGGCATCAGAGCTGACACGCTCTTTCCGAAACCTATGGTGCTTTCAAGCTCGGCTGTCTGAGCAGACGTCAAGCGGGCGTACTCCATCTTCAGCGTCTCAAGGCCCTCAAGCGCAGGCTGGTCATTGATCTTGACCACGCCATCGATTGCAGTTGGCGACTCTCCAGCGGTACTCATGCTCACCACTTGGTCGATCATTCCGGCATAGCTGTCAGCGACACTACGTATTTTCGACAGCGCTTGCTGCTCCTCTGATGAGACTGAAGCAAGGGCGGCGTACTGGTCCAAAAGTTTCAGTAGCTTTTGATAATTGCCGCGGAACCGCTCTGCATACTTCAGCTGGCCACGCAGCACATAGTTTTTAAAGTTGTGTATCGCACCACCATAGCCAAGTTGTGACTTCATCTCAGAGAGTAGAGTCTGCCGCTCTGCAACCTGCTCCTGATAGTTATGCCACTGCACCTCTGCATGCTGCATAGGACTCCATGCCGCCACTCCGGAAATCAAAAAGCTCACGGCCATGAACAGCATGACCAGATAGAACTTCTTCAACAGAGGCAGATTTCCTATTCCTTTCAGTCTGCGAGTCAGCCAGCCATCACCTTTATAACTGCCACTGTTGATCGCCCGATAGAGCACTTCTGCACCTTCAACCTCCTCCGCTGTAGGCTTAGTGCGCACTGACATGTACTCCACAACCTGGCCATTCTGATAGATAGGCGTTACGTTTGCCTTGACCCAGTAATGGTCACCACTCTTTGCCCGATTTTTGACGATACCGGTCCACGGATGTCCCTTCTTAATCGTATCCCAAAGATCCTGAAACGCCGCCGCAGGAACATCTGGATGACGCACGATATTGTGATTCCTACCAAGCAACTCAGCCTCGCTAAAGCCTGAGATCTCGATAAAGGCACCATTGGCAGAGGTGATCATGCCTTTCAGATCTGTCGTGGAGACAATGATCGTATCTTCCTGCAACGGGATCTCGACCCCGGTTACCGGCTGGTTGACTTTCATAGCGCGATCTCTTTCATCAGTTTTCTGTTCAGGCCTTGCTTCAAGCAGTCAAACGCCTTTCCAAGGCAGATGCATAGTTGGGTTGCAATGCTGCGGCGTTAAAACTCTTCCCATTCATCGCTATCGCTTTCAGGCACGGGGGTGATCTTGCGAACGCTGCTCTGTGTGGATTGCGAAGCAGCCACAGCCTCTTTCGCCACCGGTGATTGCTTCATCTCTCTTACAGGCTGGGTCCGCTTCGCTCTCGCTGTTGAAAGCGGCGCTGCAGAGTGCCGACTTGTTGCATCGGTCTTGAAAAAACGCACCAGAGAATCCAGCTGCTGCGCCTTTTCATTCATTGAGGCTGCGGCTGCAGATGTCTGCTCTGCAAGCGCAGCATTCTGCTGCGTCACCTCATCCATGCTGGTCACAGCAAGATTGACTTGATCGATACCAGAGGACTGTTCCTGACTGGCCGCTGCAATCTCTGAGATGATGTCGCCAACCTTCTTTACGCTGGTCACAATCTGCTCCAGCGTTTCACCCGACTCATTCACCAGTTCGGCACCGCTTTTCACCTTATGCACGCTGTCCTGGATCAACTCCTTGATCTCCTTGGCTGCAGTGGCGCTACGTCCGGCCAGATTCCGCACTTCGGTCGCAACCACCGCAAACCCCCGTCCCTGTTCGCCGGCTCGGGCCGCCTCTACCGAGGCATTCAGCGCCAGCAGGTTGGTCTGAAATGCGATCTCGTCAATCACGCCAATGATCTCGGCAATTTTGCTGCTGGCGGTATTGATTGCATTCATCGCCTGTACTGCACTGCTGACGACTTCACCACCATGTTCCGCAGTACTCCTGGCGCTGGCGGCAAGCTGATTCGCCTGCTGGGCATTATCTGCATTGTTGCGCACCGTGCTGGTCAGCTCCTCCATCGAGGATGCCGTCTCTTCCAGGCTTGCAGCCTGCTGTTCGGTACGGGAGGAAAGGTTGTTGTTGCCAGCGGATATCTCACCAGCCCCGGTACGGATCACGTCGGCAGATTCATTCAGCTGCACCACCACCTTCTCAAGGTTTGTGATGGTGCTATTGACGTTGTCCCTCACTTCGCCAAAAGTGCCAGCATAGTTAGCGGAGATAGGCTTGGTCAGATCACCATTAGAAAGTCGCCGCATCGCCTGACCGATATCAGAAAACACCTGATCAACAGTATTGATCAGCTCGTTGATCCCCCCCGCCAGCTGGACAAAGAAACCTGTCTTGCCTTCAAGTTCGATCCGCTGGCTGAGATCTCCGCCTTTCGCTGCGCCTACAATGGCATCGATCTCACGCTCCACTTTCAACTCTTCGGTAATATCGATCCATTGGGTTACACGCCCCTGATAGTCCCCATCACTGTCTAACACGGGACTGGTAATCAACTTAAAACTGCGCGACCAGGCATCGAACTGGCTAGTGCGTGTCTCAGAAAGCTGCGTCCGATACATCTCAGCCAGCTTTTCATCAGGAAAGAAGTCGGCAAGACTGGAACCAAGCAACCCATCGACGTCAAATGGCTTGCCCTGGCTGCGGACATTCTCACCCAAGACTTCGAACTGGGCACGGGCGGCCTTGTTCATAAAGATCAGAATGTTGTCCTTATCCGACACGGTAACGCTGGTTGAACTGTTATCCAGCGCCTCTTTCAAGCGTCCTGCTTCGTTCGCCTGCTCACGCGCATCCATCACATCGAAACCCAGCTTGATCTGGGTTGATTTGAGGCTTTGGAGCATCTGACCGATCTCATCATTACGATCGGTCTCGACCCAATCGAAGTAGTTGCCCTCGGCTATCTGATCCAGCTTCTCTTGGATATACTTCATGGGACGAGTAATGTGGCGGTTAAGGAAGGCACCACTGATCAGGGTGATCAGCGATAGACCAGCCAGTAACGCCAGAAAAGTCGTCTCGGCCACCTGGAAATGCACCATCGCGGCCAATCCCACAAACATTACGACCATCAGAAACAGAATAGTGTTGAGTATGGTCTTCAGCTGCAACCGCTTAAAGCCAGCAGCCAAACGGGCCAGGCCCTTGGGTGCCAGAGTCGCATTGCTATCGGCCAGCAGCCCCCGGTAGAGCGGCTCAACCGCAGCGATTTCCTCCCGGGTTGGCGGTGTTCGAACCGACATATATTCAATCACGCGGCCATTGCTGCGCAGTGGCGTAACGTTAGCCTTGACCCAGTAGTAATCACCGTTTTTGCAGCGATTCTTAACGATGCCGGTCCAGGGTTTACCGGCCTTGCTGGTCTCCCACAGATCTTTAAAGGCCTGAGGCGGCATATCCGGGTGTCGCACAATGTTGTGATTTTTGCCGTACAGCTCCCGTCGGCTGAATCCACTGATCTCGACAAAATCTTTGTTGCAGTAGGTGATAGTGCCTTTGAGATCGGTCTTGGAAACCAGGATACTGCCTGGCTTCATATAGCGTTCATTATTGGTGACGGGTTGATTGATCTTCACTTACCTTCTCCCATTTGCATCAAATGCCCGCTCAGGCATTGACGACACTCTCTTGTTCCTGCTCACGCCTCTGGCTGAAGAGCTGATCGATATCCAGCAGCATGATCATCCTGCCCTCGGCATCGGCCAGCCCACTGATGAACTCAGTGGCAATCGCTTCACCAAATTCCGGGGTATTACGAATGGTATTGGGGTTGGCGTTGAGCACATCTGAAACGGCATCAACCACCATGCCCATCGCCCGTGAATTGTTTGCGCCATTAACACGCACAACAATCACCACGGTGTCTTTACTGTAATCTTGAGGCTCTAGGCCCAGCCTTTGGCGCAGATCGAAGATCGGCACGATGGATCCACGCAGGTTGAGCACACCTTTGACATAGTCCGGTGCATTCGGAATACGCGTGACAAGCTCCCAGCCCCGAATCTCCTGTACCCGCAGGATATCCACGCCGTAGTCTTCGCTGCCAAGGGAGAAAGTCAGGTACTCCTGACCCGTCATTTCCAACTCCACCGGCTCAAGTTTCTTTGCTGTATTCATCTGCTCACCCTCTGTCAGGCAATCCGCTTCTCGTTGACTTGGGCCTGGGTCGCCAATCGCAACAGGCCAGGGATGTCGATAATCAGTGCGACGGAGCCATCCCCAAGGATGGTTGCTCCGGATATGCCCTCCACTTTTTTGTAGTTGGCTTCAAGGGATTTGATCACCACCTGCTGCTGGCCAAGTAGGTCATCAACAAACAACCCGCAATGGCGTCCTTCACCCTCGACCACCACCAGCAATCCCTCTTTCAGGGTTGTGGCCTTGACGTCTTCAATGCCGAATACTTCGTGCAGCCTGACGATCGGCAGATACTCACCGCGCAGCTTGAAGGTCTCACCGCGGCCGGCGACTAGATTGATCATCTCCTCCGAGACCTGGATCGATTCGATGATTGAAACCAGCGGCACGATATAGGTCTCCGAGCCGACAGATACGGTCTGGCCATCGAGGATCGCAAGGGTCAGCGGCAGTCGGATGATGATGGCAGAGCCCTTGCCCGGATCGGATTCGATCTCGATGCTGCCACCCAGTTCGTTGATATTTCTGCGCACCACATCCATGCCAACACCACGGCCAGAAACGTCACTCACCTCGTCCGCCGTTGAGAATCCAGCCTGGAATATCAGTTCATAGATCTGCCGGTCCTCAAGCATATGGCCTTCTGGGATAATTCCACGCTCGATCGCCTTTGCCTCGATCTTGTCGCGATTGAGGCCACGTCCATCATCGCGGATCTCGATGACGATATTGCCACCCTTGTGGGATGCGTTGAGCTGGATCACACCAGTCTCGGGCTTGCCGGCGCTAACACGCTCATCGGGCATCTCGATGCCGTGGTCGAGGCTGTTGCGCACCAGATGGACCAACGGGTCACCGATTTTTTCGATCACCGTTTTGTCCACCTCGGTATTTTCGCCGCTCACCTTCAGCTCGATCTTCTTGCCAAGCTTGTTGCTCAGATCATGCACCAGGCGGGGAAAGCGGCTGAAGGTAAAGCTGATAGGCAGCATGCGGATCTGCATCACGCTCTCCTGCAGCTCACGGGTGTGGCGCTCCAGCTGGCCCAAGCCATCATTGAGCCGCTCTAGCTTGCCCATATCGAAATCCTCACCCAACAGGCTGAGCATCGACTGGGTGATAACCAGCTCACCCACCATATTGATCAGGCTGTCGATCTTGGCGATATCTACACGGATCGACCCGCCGCCACTGCCTGCACTCCGATTACCACTGGTGCGCCGCTCTTTTCCCGATCGCCGATTCTTTTCAACGCGGCGCTCTGGTTGCGGCGGCACTGCTTTTAACTGAGGGGGTTCTGCTGACGCCGCAGTTTTCGGTTCAGCAGCTGATAATTCGGGGACGCTGGCTTCCTCTGCCGCGGATTGCGGCATCAAGGGCATGATGATGAGCTCACAATCATCCTCAACCCAGACAAACACCTCATCCAAGGCCTCCCGGTCCACCGCCCCATGGAGGTAAATGTCCCATGAAATGTAGCTATCTTCCGGCTCGTAGCTCTGCAGCGCTGGCAGAGCCTCGAGATCCGCCTGTAGCTCCAGCCGGCCCAGTTCCGCCAGCTCACGGATAATGCGTAGCGAGTCATTACCCGTGCGCATCATTTTCAGCAGCGGCCGGAACACGATATGCCAACCTTCCGTTTGGGGCTCCATGGTTTCCGCAGCGCTCACCACTTCCGGTGTTGACGCCTCGCCTGCCACAGCAGTTTTGTTACTGAGAATCTGCTCCAGCTCCGCCTGCTGGCTTTTGACCTTCTCCTGCTCGACCTCGCCCTCTTCACTGGCGGCGCTGAGCATATCCCGCAGGATATCGACCGAGCGCAGCAGTGCATCCACCGCCTCACTGGTGACCGGGCGTCGCCCATCCCGCATCTCATCCAGCAGGGTCTCCATGACATGGGTGAAACTGGCGATGTCGTTGAAGCCAAAGGTGCCGCTGCCACCTTTTATGGAATGGGCGGCACGAAAGATGGCATTGATCTCTTCGTCGTCAACCGTGCCAGGGTCCATATTAAGCAGCCCGGACTCCATGATCTCCAGGCCTTCAAAGCTCTCCTCGAAGAAGACCTGATGAAATTGCGCCATGTCGATCGACATGATCTCTCCCCCCGTAATGGCAAACTGTCAGATGAGTGGCTATCAGCCGATGACCTTTTTCACCGTAGCCAGCAATTGATCGGGATTGAAGGGTTTGACGATCCAGCCGGTCGCACCGGCGGACTTGCCCAGCTGCTTCTTGTCGCCACTCGACTCCGTGGTCAACATCAGGATTGGGGTAAACTTGTATGCAGGAAGCGCTCGCAACTCTTTTATCAATGCAATGCCGTCCATATTGGGCATATTGACGTCTGTAATCACTAGATTGACCGACTGTCCTTTGGCTTTGCTCAATGCATCAACGCCATCAACCGCCTCAATCACCTGATAACCCCCACCCTTAAGGGTAAAAGAGACCATCTGACGCATGGAGGCGGAATCATCGACTGCAAGAATGCTTGCCATGCCTTTTCTCCTGAGTGTGTATTTGTGGGTTTTCCCTGGAGCGGAATGCCGACAACCCGGAGCGAGTTCACTACGGCAACCAACCAGCTACACGCTGACTATCGGCCCGGGAAAACGATTCTTTAGGCTTAAAAATGACGCGGCCATCAGCAACCGGGGCCGGCGGAAACGAAGGGAATAGAGTCAGCGGCCGAAGGCCGCCGAAGTACTCAAGCAAAAGATAGGGTAAATCATTGTCTTATGGCCGGTGCAGAAGAGGCTTCAGTGCATTGCGGTCCGTGCCGGAGAGACAGGAGGGGAACACCGCTCATTCGGTGAATCGGTTTGCGACCGCCTGAAAGGAGTCCTCCAAATCGAGAAAGGCTCTGACCACCTCGGGATCAAAATGGCGGCCTCTCTCCTCCCGGATCATCTCAACCGCAGTCTCATGGGAGAAGGCTTCTTTGTAAACGCGGGAAGTGATCAAAGCATCATAGACATCCGCCAGCGCCATCAGACGTCCACTCAGGGGGATCGCCTCACCTATCAGGCCATTCGGGTAGCCGGTTCCATCCCATTTCTCATGGTGGGTCAGGCAGATCTCACGGGCAAGTTGCAGAAAAGCGGTACTGCCCAACTCCTGCTCTGCTCTCAACAAGGCATCGAAACCATACTGGGCATGACGTTTCATCTCCTCCCATTCAGCTGGATCGAGTTTACCCGGCTTCAACAAGATCTTGTCAGCCACCCCCACCTTGCCGATATCGTGCAGCGGCGCCGATTTGAAAAGCAGGTCGATATACTCATTATTCAGGGTTTTCTGGAAGCGCGGATAGGCTTTGAGATGGTTGGCCAGCAACTGTATGTAGTGCTGGGTACGCCGAATATGGTTTCCGGTTTCGTTGTCCCGCGTCTCGGCCAGTGACGCCAGACAGAAGATCGCTACATCCTGGGTACGGGAGATCTCATGGGTACGTTCCCTCACCCGCTCTTCAAGCAGCTGGTTCTGATTTTTCAGGATCCGCCGGGTCTGACTCAGTGCCAAGTGGGTCTTGACCCGTGACAGCACAAGCGGCGGGCTCATGGGCTTGGTAATGTAATCCACCGCCCCCAGCTGAAAACCACGGATCTCATCATCGACTTCACTCTTCACGGTGAGGAAGATCACCGGAATATCGACAGTACACGGATCAGCTTTGAGCTGTTTACAGACTTCATAGCCATCCATCTCTGGCATCAGAATGTCAAGCAGGATCAAGTCTGGCGGAATCTCGCTGCTGACGCGGGAGAGCGCCTGCTGTCCGCTCTTGGCGACAGTCACCCGGTACTGTTCCCTGAGCAGATCGACCAATACATTGATGTAGAAACTCTCGTCATCTACCACCAGAATGCTGTATCCGGTATCACTCGTCATCCAGGACCTCGTCTATCGAAATATCCAGCGCTTCTATTATCTGCCCGAAAATATCGGCAGCTTCGTCAAAATCATAGTTCATGACAGCATCCCGCAGGCTTTTCGTCTGTTGCCCGAGGTCCACCCGTTTGAGACGCACATCGTTCACCAGTCGCTCGACGCTCTCCCGCGCATCAGCATCACCCGATGTGAACTGCTCCTTAAGCGTAACGAGTAACGACCTTAACTCCGCATCAGTAAGCGCCGGCTCACTCACCTGGGGCAGACCAAACACCTCTCTGTGGCTGGCACGCTCCTGCTGCATCAACTGGCCCAAGCCGGCAAACACTACCTCTGCCTGTCGGCAAAAATCCTCAATCAGTGACGGCAGCTCATCCTCCCGGGCTTGCCGCATAGCGCTCTCCAGTTTGCCCGCACTCTGTTCCAACTGGCGTGCACCAATATTTCCCGCCACCCCATGCAGCGTATGTACTAGGCGCATCGCATCCCCCATCTCCAGCTGTTGCAGCAACACTTTGAGATGCTCACAGCTGTCAGCGTGGTGGCTGATGAATTCCTTTAGCAGTTTGAGATAGAGCACCCGGTTACCGCCCACCCGCTGCATCCCCCAGTTCAGATCCACTCCAGGCACCGCATCAGGGAAGGCCGCCTGATCCTGTGGGAGATCTGCAACCTCAGCCTCTGACAGCAGTTGCTCGCCGAGCCAGTGACGCAGGGTTGCCAGTAGTTTTGCGGGGTCGATCGGCTTCGACAGATAGTCGCTCATGCCCGCATCAAGACACTTCTCCCGGTCACCGCTCATGGCATGGGCGGTCATAGCGATGACCGGCAGCTGTTGCAGCTCCGGTTGCTGCCGAATCTGCCGGGTTGTTTCATAACCGTCCATCAGAGGCATCTGCACATCCATCAGCACCAGATCAAACGCGCTCTCCTGCAGCCGCCGCAATGCGGCCCTGCCATCCTCCGCCACCAGCACCAGCAGACCAAAACTCTGTAACAGCTCCAGCGCCACCTGTTGATTGATCGGGTTATCCTCCACCAGCAGTACCTTGCCTTTGAGACGCCCTGGAGTCGCACCGAAGCGGGCAGCTGGTACCGTCTCACGTCCCCGCCCCGACTCTTTGAAGACCGACATGATGGTGTCGAACAACAGTGAGGGGTTCGCCGGCTTGAGCAACACCGCATCCAGACCGGCGGCCTGCGACTGCTGCATCAGTTCCTCCCGGCCGAAGGCGGTAACTAGGATCATCTTCGGCTGCTGCACCAACGCCAGCTCCTGCTTGATGTGCTGCACCGCGTCGATACCGTTGACCGGCGGCATGTGCCAATCCATCAGCACCAGCTGAAACGGCTTCGGCTTGGCCAGACCGACCGCCCCGGCCCCCATCAGGAGTTCGTAGGCCTCCGCCGCGTTGGCGCCGACCTCCACCTCAAAGGAGAAGGAACGCAACATATCTGCCAACACCGTTCGCACCATCGGGTTGTCATCCACCAGCAGTACCCGCATCCCCTGCAGGTCCGGGTCGGGTTCGAACTGACGCGGTTGCTGCTCCGGCTGCAGACCGAACGCCAATTCGAAGCGAAAACAGCTCCCCTCTCCCAGCCGGCTCTCCACTGAGAGTTGCCCCTGCATCAGTTCCACCAGCTGCTTGCAGATACTCAGCCCCAGCCCGGTGCCACCGTAGTGGCGGCTGGTGGAGCCATCCGCCTGAACAAAGGCATCAAACAAATGTGGCAGGCGTTGAGGATCGATGCCGATTCCGCTGTCTCTTATTTCGAAACCGACCCGCACTTGCTGCGCTGAGCGATCCAGCAGCCGTACCGAAACCACCACTTCGCCGCTTTCGGTGAATTTGATTGCATTCTGCGCCAGATTCAGCAGCACCTGCCCAAGCCGCAGCGGATCACCGATCAGCCGGTCCGGCACATCCAATTCGCGCTCAAAGACCAGCTCCAGCCGCCTCTCCACCGCTTTGATATTGAGCAGAGTGGCGAGGTTCTCCAGCACCTCATCGAGCTGAAAGTGGGTGGTCTCGATCTCCAGCCGGCCCGCCTCGATCTTGGAGAAGTCGAGGGTATCGTTGATGATGCCCAGCAGGTGGTGGGAGGAACTCTGGATCTTCTGCAGATAGTCGAGCTGCTTCGACGTCAATTCGGTCTGCAGTGCCAGATGGCTCATACCGATGATCGCGTTCATCGGGGTACGGATCTCGTGGCTCATGTTCGCCAGGAAGTTGCTCTTGAAGCGATTCGCCTGCTCTGCAGCCTCTTTCGCCTCCGCCAGTTCCCGTTCCATACGGATTCGATCGGTTAGATTGACCAGTATGCCGAGGTTCATGAGTTTGTCACCGATACGGATCGGAATGGCAGAGAGTAGCCCCTCGATCACTCCACCCCGATCGGTGGCAAAACGGATCGGATAACTGTGGATCTGCCCCTCCGCCTGAAACTGCCGCAACACCTCAACCCGGTCACTCTCATTCAAATAGAAGCCCAACATGTTGCGTCCGATCAGCTCCCCACTTTCACACTCGACATCCAATGCCGCCTGCGGGTTAGCCATCTGGATAGTGCCTTCCAGATCGCTGATGGTGATGGCCAGGGGAATGGTGTTGATGATGTTTCTCAACTGCTCCTCACTGCGCTGCAATCGGCGCTGCTCGCGCCTTAGATACACCACCCAGAGCGCCGCCAGCAGAATGATCAACACCGCACCGATCGCGATCTGCAACGCCAGCGTGTAATCCACCCCCATCTCGTAGCGCACTGCAAACCACTTCTGGCGGATAGCTATCACCTCTTTCTGGGGGATCGCATCCAGCGCCTTCTGCAAGATCGAGACCAGTTCGGGCCAATCCTTGCGCACCCCGACACTCAGATCGAAACTGTAGGGAGTGGGGGCGGCAACCTTGACGTTGCTGATGCCCCGGTTAGTGATCAGGTAACTGCCCACCGTCAGATTGCCTATATAGGCATCCACCTCTCCCAGGGAGAGTCGTCGTAGCGCCTCTTCCGAGGTGGGCACCTGCACCACCTCAATATCGGGATGATCTCTTTTCAGGTAGTCGAGGGTCACATACTCCTGCTCCACCACCACCCGCTTGCCACTGAGATCCTCCAGGCCGGTGATCAGAGCCGCATCGTCACGCACAAACACCACAAAAGGAAAGTTGAGATAAGGGCGAGTGAAGTTGAGAAAGCTGTCACGCGCTTCATCTCGTACCAGCGCCGGCACCAGATCCAACTGCCGCCCACGCGCCTTCTGCATCACCTTGGCCCAGGAGGTAGACTCTTCGATGACAAACTCCACCCCGAGCATCTCGCCCACGACCTTCATGTAGTCGGAGACGATGCCACTATAGCCACCATCCTGCGGCACAAACTCAACCGGCGGCCAGGCCGGGTCGACCCCCAACCGGATGGCGCCATGCGCGGCCAGCCAGGCCCGCTCTTCCTTGGTCAGTTTCAGCACAGGACCTGCCTCGGGCACCTCTCCTCCTGGCGATAACCAGCGATTGAGAATCACCCGCCGTTCATCCTCGGTAATGCTATTCAGCGCCTTATCGAGGATCGACACCAATGGTACCCACGCTGGATCCTGGTGTACCGCGAAACGCTGCAGTGCCGGACCAAATCCAGGGTCACCGCTAAAGTGCAGATTGCTAAGCTGCTGCTCTTCAATTAGCCATTGCGCTACCGAGCGGTTTCCCACATAGGCGTCCACCTCACCCCAAGAGAGTTTTTTCAGCGCCTCCAGCGTATTAGCAACAGGCAATAACTCAATCTGCGGATGGCCTTGCAGTTGCTTCATGGTGGAGAAGCCATTCTCAATGGCGACCTTGCGCCCATAGAGATCCTCAATGGTGTGAATTGCCCGCTCATCCTTGCGTGTGACTATGGCCTTCATCACCGTAAAAAACTCACTGGTAAACCAGAGATCCCTGGCGCGCTCCTCTGTTTGTACAATCGACATGCCGAGTTTGAGTTCACCCGAGCTGACCCTGGCCAGCATCTGCTTGAAGGTGGGGCCAGGATGAACCCGAAACTCAACCTTGAGACGTTCGCCAATCAGTGCGAGGTAGTCATGGGCAATACCGCTGTGCAGCCCCTGCTGATTCATGAAGTCAATTGGCGGCCAGGCCCCATCCACTCCAATCTCGATCACAGGATGCCGATCCAGCCAGGCGCGCTCTTCCGCGTTCAATGTCAGCTGCGGCATCGATATCCTGCCGCTGTCCCGCCCTGCCCCCCAGCGATCGGCGATCACCTGAAACTCCTGCGGGCTGATCTGCTTCAGTCCCGCATCAATCAGATCCAACAACTGCGCATTGCCCTCACGCACAGCACCACGATAGTCGCGAGAATAGAAGGGCCGATCTGAGAGACGGCGAAATGGGTTCGGCTCACCTGTCTTTGCGAAAAAATGGCTTAGATTGGCAGCGGGGGAGATAAACGCCTTCACCCGGCCCTCAAGGGCCGCTTGGTAGAGTGTCTCAAAGCTGTCGAAGACCACCAGTGAGACCCCTTTGAGGTGCTCTCTGGCGTAGCTATGGGTAAATCCTTTGGGCACACCGATGACCAACCCTTCGAGATCCGCCTCCGTTTTCACTCCGAGGATGTTTTTGTGCAGGTAGAAGTAGTATTCGATCCCGATGGTGGGCCGGGTGAACTCATAGAGCTGATCCCGTTGTGCCGAGTAGAACATGCCGGCATGCAGATCGGCCTCGCCACTGCGTACCATCTCCAAAGAGCGCTCCCAGCTGGTCTGTTTAAAGGCCACCGGGATGCCGCTCTTTTGCGACCAGAGCCGCCAGATATCGGGCAGAATGCCGGCGGCCCTGCCGTCAGCATCGGTAAATTTGAAGGGCGGGGTGCCGGCATTGTAGACCACCACCAGCGGTCTGGATGTGGGGGGATCCATCTCTGCGGCGGCCCAGGTATATTGGCAAGCCAGCAACCACAACAACGCGGATGCCACCCTCCCGATCCAGACCTGGCCAGCCGCTATTGCTGTCATGCCCGCTTATACTCGCTGAATCGCACTCTGCACCGTTTTAATCTCTCACAAGCCATTCACTCAAAAATCGTAGTTGAAGATCAGCCGCAGGTCATTCCCTGGTTACCTCAAACAAGCCCGTGTACTCCTCAGCCCCGCTAAAAAAATAATCCGCCAATCACACAAACAACGCGACTATTGTGTAAACCCGGTTACGCCACTTCAGCCCGTTATCCGACACTCTTATTCGCATTCATCTGAGTGTTTTGCGGACTGAATCCCTGCCTTTATCGATATTGATGCTCACCCAAATTTCTTCCAAAATAGGCAGGCGACAATGGCAGAGCTTTTTCGAGTCGCACCGCTTGAGGCGGTGGTTTATCCAAATTGAATTAATCTTCGGTTTCTAAGCTAGAATAGCGGCGATCATCCTATAGACAAGTTCGAGCTGTTGATGCGTTTGCCCTATTTCATACTGTTCTGTCTTGGCCTGAGCTGGCTCCAGACATCCGCCGCGCTGACATTCTCACTGCCACCCGAGGGCGAGGATCTGGTCGGTGAACTCATCGAGCTCAAGACCCGTTACGAGGATACCTTTTCCGATATTGCGCGAGGCCACGACATGGGGTTCCGCGAGGTCAGCCAGGCCAACCCTGGAGTTGATGCCTGGCTGCCGGGCGAGGGTACAGAGATCTTTGTCCCACAACTCTTTATCCTGCCCGATGTTCCCCGCGAAGGGGTCGTCATCAACCTGGCAGAACTGCGCCTCTACTACTACCCCAAGGATCAGGCGCAGGTAATCACCTATCCGCTCGGCATCGGCCGGGAAGGCTGGGGCACACCGGAGGGCGCTACCCATGTGATCAGGAAACGAGCCCACCCATCCTGGTATGTGCCTGAATCGATCCGTCAGGAGCATCAGAAGATGGGCGATCCTCTGCCTGAAGTCATGCCGCCCGGCCCCGATAATCCGCTCGGGGAGTATGCCATCTACCTTGGCATGCGCGGCTACCTGCTGCACGGCACCAACAAGCCCTATGGGGTCGGCATGCGAGTCAGCCACGGCTGCATCCGCCTCTATCCAGAGGATATCGAGGAATTTTTTCGGCAGATTCCAGTGAATACGCCGGTGCGGATCATCAATCGTCCTTACAAGGCGGGCTGGCGGGATGGGCAACTCTACGTCGAGGCGCACCCCCCACTCAATGAACAGATAAAAGTGGAGGGGCGAAACCACACCGGCCTGGTGACGGCGATGATCACCAAGCTAGGAGAGGACCGGAGACAGCCTGACTGGGACATCCTACAGACCATCGCAAGAGATCAAACCGGCATCCCGGAGATCGTGCCACTCAGCGAGCTGCCCGGCGACAACTGATCTGCTGCAACTGCGTTGTTTCTATCGGGCAAGAGAAAACCCCGGAGCCTGATGACATCCGGGGTTCTTTCGCTCCGTTTCACCCCACGGGGGTCAGCGGAAATAGCGGCCTTTATTTTGCCATCGCCTTCTCAGACATGCGGCTGCAGCGCTCGCTGCACTTACGCGCCTCAGCAGCAGCCTCATTTGCCGTAGCCATCGCCTTGTCCGCAGTCCCCTGGGCCGATGCAGCATCCAGCTCAGCTGTCTTGGCAGCCTTATATGCAGCATCTGCAGCATTCTGAGCAGCCTGTGCCTCCTTCCGCACCTCCTCAATCTGAGCGGTGGTTGCACAACCGGCCAGCAGGCCCAGGCTCAGAATCATAGCGGAGGCTTTCAGCATCTTGGTGGTTTTCATCTCTTTCTATCTCTCTTTTTCCGTGGAAAAACTGGGCGTTCGGTCACAAATCTTGATCCAAAAACCCAATAATTTCAATGCCAGATCGTAAATCTTTTTTAACTTGCATTAGATCTGCAGATCTATCGGGACTCACCAAATCACAGTACGCCCCGAACCTCGTGGATCACTCGCGCCAGTGACCTGGCCACTGCGGCGATCCCAATAAAGCGCCTGCATATTGCCATACTCACGCTCCAGGCGGTGAAGTATATGGCCCATACTCTGCAATTCAGTCACAGTTTTGTCGTCAAACGCACCAGCCTCATACTCTACCCGGTCCGGCAGGTACTGATGATGAAATCGCGGCTGGCGAACCCATTGCGCAATCGGCTGACCATCGGCCAGCTCCAGAATCGCCAGCAGCACCATACTGATGATGCGCGAGCCTCCAGGCGTACCCAGCATTGCCACACCAGCATCACTCTCAACAAAGGTCGGAGACATGCTCGACAACATCCGTTTGCCTGGCCCGATGGCGTTCGCTTCACCGCCGACCAGGCCATAGACGTTGGGCACTCCGGGGCGGGCCGAAAAGTCGTCCATCTCATCGTTGAGCAACACCCCAGTGCCGGCCGGCACAAAGGCCGCACCAAACGGATAATTGATGCTGAGGGTCGCCGCGACCCGGTTGCCCTCCCTGTCGATGATCGAAAAATGGGTGGTATCAGCGCCCTCGGTAGCCTTTGAAACCGGCTGCGGGGTACTTGGCGTAGCACGCTCAAGCTGAATATCCCGCGCCAGCCCGGCGGCATACCAGGGGTGAGTCAGCGCCTGTAGCGGCATATCGACAAAGTCCGGGTCGCCCAGATAGTCGGCGCGATCCCGGTAGGCCCGGCGCATCGCCTCGATCATCAGATGGACCCGCTGCACCCGAGGCAGGTTGTCGATCTGAAATCCCTCGAGGATATTGAGCATGGTCACCAGCACCACCCCGCCAGATGAGGGCGGTGCCGCACTGATGATCTTGAGCTCACCATAACGGCCGCGGATCGGCTCGCGCTCGACCACCTGATATTGCTGCAGATCCTGCAGGCTCCAGATGCCACCTGCGTCACGCACCCCTTTGACTAGGCGCTGGGCGAGTTCGCCCGCATAGAAACCATCTCGGCCTTTGTCGGCCAACAGCTGCAGGGTGCTGGCCAGGTCAGGCTGGCGGATCAGCTCACCCTCGGCCGGGATCTCCCAGTCGTGCAGAAACTGCCCAGCCGCCGCTGGTGAGCTGCGCAGGGCATCCAGACGCCACTCAGCCATGCGCCGATAGTGCCGGTCCACCGGAAACCCATCCCGCGCCAGACGGATCGCTGGCGCCAGCGATCGGCTCAATGGCAGGCGGCCATAGTGTTCGGCCAGATGCACCAATGCCGCGGGCTCGCCGGGAATCCCCGCCGCCAACGCCCCGTCGATGGAACGCCCCGGCACTACCTCGCCTGCCTCATCCAGGTAGAGATCCCGGTGGGCCGCCAGCGGCGCCCGCTCGCGCCCATCCAGCATCACCTGCCGGCCATCGCTGGCCCGCTGCAGCAGCCAGAAGCCGCCCCCACCGAGACTAGAACTATAGGGTTCCACCACCGCCAGCGCAGCACTCACCGCAACCGCAGCATCGAAGGCATTGCCGCCAGCTTCGATAACCTCACGCCCCGCCTCGGTGGCAAGCGGGTGAGCGCTGGCAATGCCCGCCGCGTTGGGGGCGGCTCCCTGCACACTGCCACTGACCAGCAGTAAAAAGAAAAGGCCCCACATGGAGGCCTTCCTGCAGAAGATCATGAGCCAACTAATGCCAATCACTCTTCGCCAGTGATCCGCTGATATTTGGCATAGAGCTCTTCCTGGGTCTCTTCGTGCTCCGGATCTTTCGGAATACAATCTACCGGGCAGACCTCGACACATTGGGAGGTATCATAGTGACCGACGCATTCGGTACAGAGATCGGGGTCGATCTCGTAAATCTCGTCACCCTGGGTGATCGCACCATTGGGACATTCGGGCTCACAAACGTCACAGTTGATACATTCATCGGTGATTATCAACGCCATTATCACTTCTCCTCATTCAAAGACATCTGCCCGATTCTAGCAGCCTGCCAAACACTAAATAAAACCCATCAAACAGGGAAACCACCTTGCCCTGCCTGAAATCATTCCACGGTATTGAAACGCCGCTCCAGTGCCGTCTGTACTGCCGGCGGCACAAACTCGGAGGTATCGCCACCCAGGACCGCAATCTCCTTCACCAGGCTCGACGAGATGAAGGCGCACTGTTCCGCCGGGGTGAGAAACATCGTCTCCAGGGTCGGCGCGAGGCGCCGATTCATACTCGCCAGCTGGAATTCATATTCAAAGTCCGACACCGCACGCAACCCCCGCAGGATCACGTCGCCCCCTTGAGCCTGCACGAACTCCACCAGCAGGTTGTTGAACGGCTTCACCTCCACATTGGCACAATCCGCGAACACCGTTTCGGCCAACTCAACCCGCTGTGCCAGATCAAAGGCCGGATGTTTGCCGATATTGACTGCAACCGCAAGGATCACCTTGTCAAATAGTTTCGAGGCCCGCTCAACCAGATCACAGTGGCCATTGGTAATCGGATCGAAAGTTCCAGGATAGACGGCGATCGGCATCGATTTGAGTACTCAATTGGGGGCAATGATAGTAACAGAATTGTTTTACCGGAATGATATATATCATCCGCCATCCTGCCGAGGGCGGGCCAGCCCGAAACAGACCTGGCCGGCACGCTTCTCCCGCAGCAGTTCCCAGCCGTCGGGCGGTGCGAGCCCACGCCCAGCATCATCCTCCAGATAGATCCTCGCCCCCTCAGCCAGCCAGCCATTTTCACTCAACAGCCGGCAACACTCCGGCAGCAACTGCGCGGCAAAGGGGGGATCAAGAAACACAATATCGAAGGGGGTGGCTGCACCACGCAGCCAAGCCAGGGCATCAGCGCGCATCACCGAGACGACCTCGCCGAGCCGCAACAGCTGCCGGCTCTGCTCCAGTTGGGCAACCACCTGGGGTGCGCTGTCAAGCATCACCACCTGACTGGCGCCACGGGAGGCCGCCTCCAGCCCCAGCGCGCCGCTGCCGGCAAACAGATCAAGACAGCGCGCCCCGGGAATCAGCGGCTGCAGCCAGCTAAACAGGGTCTCGCGCACCCGATCCCCGGTCGGCCGCAAGCCAGGCAAATCAGCAAACGGAAGCCTGCGTCCCCGATGCAAACCGCCGATGATACGCACCTGATTGGCGGCAGAACGCCCCCGCGCCCTCATCTGACAGACATCGCAAATAACATTACGAGCCCTGCCGTCCCACCCGTACCGTGACCAGGCGATCGGGATGGATGCGGCGACGAAACGCATCGCGCACTTGCCTGACGGTAACCGCTTCGACCTTGGCAGTGAAGCTGTCGAGATAGTCGAGCGGCAGATCATAGAAGCCGATCACCGCCAAATACTCAACGATCTTGCTGTTGGAGGCGATGCGCAGCGGGAAGCCACCGGTAATGTTCTGCTTCGCCGCCTTCAGCTCCGCCGCCGTGGGGCCCTCTGACACATAGCGTTTGAGGGTGTCGAGCAGCACCTGCTGCGCCTGATCCGCCTGAACGTTCTTGGTCTGTAGGCCGAGCTGGAAGATGCCGCTCTGGCGCATCGGCAGAAAGTAACTGTAGACGCTGTAGGAGAGACCGCGCTTCTCGCGCACCTCCTCGCTGAGAATCGAGACCAGCCCGCTGCCACCCAGCACATGATTGCCCACATAGAGGGCGAAGTAGTCGGGATCGCCCCGCTTCATGCCCGGCTGCCCCAGGTAGATATGACTCTGGGAAGAGGGAAACTCGATCGACTCCAGCTGCGCCTGGCCGATCGGCGCCACCTCGGGCAGCGCCGGCGCGGGCTCGCCTTCGGTCAGACCGGCGGTGACCTGCTCGGCGATCTGTTCTGCCTGCGCTCGGTCCACCGCGCCGACGATGGCGACCACCGCATTGCGCGCCACATAGAGCCGCCGATAGGTCGCCAGCAGATCCGCCCGGGTCAGCGCCTTCACCGAGGCCTGGCTACCCTCCACCGGATGGGCATAGGGGTGATCGCCAAACACCAGCCGGTAAAGCGCCTTCTTGCCGATAGCCCCAGGCGACTGCTCATCCGCCAGCAGGCTCGCCAAGGTCGCCTGGCGCTCCCGTTCCAGATCTTCCGGCTCGAATCGCGGGTTTGCGACCACCGCCGCCAGGGTCTCCAGCCCGGTGGCGAGGGGCTTGGCGTCGGTCAGACTGCGCAAGGCCACCCAGGCCATGTCGCGCAGCGAGCCCACTTCCAGCTCCGCCCCCACGTTCTCCAACCGCTCGGCGATCTGATCGGCGTTCCACTCACCGGCGCCCTCCCCCATCAGGGTATTGGTCAGAGAGGTGACGCCCGGCTTGCCATCATCCCTTGCGCTGCCAGCATCGAACACCAGACGCACATCCACCATCGGCAGCTCCGGTGCCGCCACAAACAACACCCGGGCACCCTTGCTGGTGTGCCAGCTCTGGATCTTCGGCCCGGCCTGCAACTGAGCCACGAACAGCAGCAGCGACAAAACTAGCCAGAATTTTCTCTTCATTCCATTCACGCTTCGACTCCTCATTTAACCACCGTGACGCCCGCCAGCAGCCGCCCGCGGGCGGCGCTGCTTGCCATCCAGCGGCAGCGGATCGAGCACCGCCACGCTGAGGTTGTCGTCGATAAGATATTTCTGCGCCACCTGCTGCACCTGCTCGGCGGTGACCTCCCTGAGACGAGCCACATACTCATCCCCGAGCCGCCAGTCGAGCCCCACCGTCTCCAGCTGACCCAGCAGCATCGCCTGGTAGAAAATCGAATCCTGCTCGTAGACCTTGCCGGCGATCAATTGGTTGCGCACCCGCTCCAGCTCCGCCTCGCTGACCCGCTCGCTCTTGAAACGCTCCACCTCGGCACGCAGCTGCTGCTCCAAGGTCTCCAGCGAACCGTCCGGAGTCGGCGTGGCATCCAGCATCAACATGCCAGAGAGTCGACTGAAGGCGCTGTAGCTGGCATCCACCGAGGCTGCCACCTTGCTGCCGCGCACCAGATTGCGCTCCAACCGGGCGCTCGAGCCGCCATCCAACACATGCGCGAGCATCTCCAGCGCGTAGGCCTCCCAGGCGTCTTCGGCGCTTGCCAGCACCGGTGTCTTGTAGCCCATCAAAATGTAGGGCTGGCGCGCTGGCGCCTTCACCTGCAGCCGTTTGATGCCGCGCTGGGGCGGCTCGCTGCGCGGCTTGAGGGGGCGGATCTGCTCCGGCTTGAGCGGGCCAAAGTGTTGCTCAGCCAGGGCGAAGATCGCCTCTGGCTGCACATCGCCGACCACCACCAGGGTGGCGTTATTGGGGGCATACCACTGACGGTACCAGGCGTGCAGATCATCGATCTGCATCGCCTCCAAATCGCTCATCCAGCCGATCACCGGAATCCGGTAGGGGGAGGCCTGATAGGCGGTGGCGTTGAACTGCTCGTAGGTGAGTGACTGCGGCTTGTCCTCGGTGCGCATGCGCCGCTCCTCCTTGACCACCTCGACCTCCTTGAGGAACTCTGCCTCCGGCAGGGTCAGGTTACGCATCCGGTCCGCCTCCAGCTCGAATGCCACCGGCAGGCGGTCACTGGCCAGGGTCTGGAAATAGGCAGTGTAGTCGCGCCCGGTAAAGGCGTTCTCCTGCCCGCCATTGGCGGCGATGATGCGCGAGAACTCCCCCGGCGGATGTCTCTCGGTACCCTTGAACATCATGTGTTCCAACACATGGGAGACGCCGGTGATGCCGCCATGCTCATAGCTGGAGCCAACCTTGTACCAGACCTGGGTGACGGCGATGGGGGCACGGTGATCCTCCTTGACGATCACCTTCATGCCGTTCTCCAACAACCGTTCGTGAACCTCTGCCTGCAGCGGCGCCACGACCAGGCTGCTGGCAAAAAAACCAATCAACAAGGCTCTCTTCATCTTCTCTCCCGAATGTCTGCCCGGTAGATAAAACCTCGGACGCAGCAGGAAAAAGTCCCCCACCGCGCTACTCAAACCGGAGAAGAAGGGGCAAAACCCCTTCTCAACATTCTGTTAAAAAACCAAATTCCTGTTTTACTTGCCCCCACGGGCTTGTAAAAATAGCTGATCAACGGGCGGGAACCCGGTGCCGCGGCATTGTTTCAGAGGCAATCTGGAATGTCCAAGCGGCAACAGACTGATAGAGTCTGTCACCGGCGCCGAGTTCCATATGGGGCCTCTGGATGAATCTGGGCGAGCAGAATGTGGCCCGCAAGACTCCCGTCCATGATTTGTTCAGAGGCTCCCAAGCAGTAGCGGGAACGGTTTATGTTTGGATTCGGAAAGAAAAAAGCTGAGGCGCAAAGCACCGAAGCAGTCGTGGAACAGCGCGAAAAGGGTCTCTTCTCCCGCCTCAAGGAGCGCCTCTCCCGCACCCGCAGCAACCTGAGCGATGGCCTCGCCAACCTGCTGTTGGGGCGCAAAGAGATCGACGACGAGCTGCTAGAGGAGCTGGAGACCCTACTGCTCACCGCCGACGTCGGCGTCGACGCCACCAGCCGCATCATCGATGACCTCACCGGGCGGGTAAAGCGCAAAGAGCTGAGCGACCCCGAAGCACTCAGCCGCATCCTCAAGCAGCAGCTGCTGGCGATCCTTGAATCCTGCGCGACCCCACCACCGCCTCCCCCCCCGGGCCGGCCGCTGGTGGTGCTGATGGTCGGCATCAACGGCGCCGGTAAGACCACCACCATCGGCAAGCTGACGCGGCGTCTGAAACACGAAGGCCAGGAGGTGATGCTGGCAGCGGGCGACACCTTCCGCGCCGCCGCAGTGGAACAGCTGCAGAGCTGGGGCGAGCGCAATCAAGTACCGGTGGTGGCGCAACACACCGGTGCCGACTCTGCCTCGGTGATCTTCGACGCCCTGCAGGCCGCCACCGCTCGCAACATCGATGTACTGATCGCCGACACCGCTGGGCGACTGCACACCAAAACCAACCTGATGGATGAGCTGGCAAAGATCGCCCGGGTGCTGAAAAAGATCGACCCTGAAGCCCCCCACGAGGTACTGCTGGTGGTGGACGCCGGCACCGGCCAGAACGCGGTCAACCAGGCGCTGCAGTTCAACCAGACTGTGAGCCTCAGTGGGGTGGTGATCACCAAGCTCGACGGCACCGCCAAGGGCGGCGTGATCTTCGCCATCGCCGACAAACTCAAGCTGCCGATCCGCTTCATCGGCGTCGGCGAGTCGGTGGAGGATCTGCGCGAGTTCAACCCGCAAGAGTTTGTCGACGCGCTCTTCGAGCGGTAGGCGGATGAGGAGCCTCTTCGCATGGCGATGATCCACTTCGACAACGTCACTAAACGCTACCCTGGCGGTCACGATGGCCTCAACAACGTCACCCTGCGGGTCGAGGATGGCGAGATGGTCTTCCTCACCGGCCACTCCGGCGCCGGCAAGAGCACCCTGCTAAAACTGATCGGCCTGCTGGAGCGCTCTAGCCGCGGCCAGGTGCACGTCAACGGACGCAACCTGAACCGGCTGCGCTCACGCCACATCCCCTACCACCGGCGCGAGGTCGGCATGATCTTCCAGGATCATCGCCTGCTGCCCGACCGTACCGTATTCGACAATGTGGCGCTGCCGCTAATCGTCACCGGTCTCGGCCACAAGGAGATCGGCCGCCGGGTGCGCGCCGCGCTGGACAAGGTCGGGCTGCTGCGCAAGGAGCGAGCGGCCCCGGTCACCCTCTCCGGCGGCGAGCAACAGCGGGTCGGCATCGCCCGCGCGGTGGTCAGCAAACCGCCGCTGCTGCTGGCCGACGAGCCCACCGGCAACCTCGATCCGGAGCTCTCACGGGAGATCATGGATCTGTTCACCCAGTTCAACCAGGTCGGCGTCACGCTGATGATCGCAACCCATGATCTCGACCTGATCGCGCGCATGGGGCGCCGTATCCTGACCCTCAGCAACGGCCATCTGACCCGCGACAACCGCCGGGAGCTGTACTGATGGCCCGCCCCCGCAATCTGCAGTTCAAGCGTCGCAGCCGCCTGCGCCTAGACACTTGGCTGCTGCGCCATCTGCAGGTGGCGATCAGCTCGCTCGGACGCTTGCTGCACGCCCCTCTCGCCACCCTGATGACCTCGGCGGTAATCGGCATCGCACTGGCGTTGCCGATCGGCCTGCATGTGCTGCTGAACAACCTGGAGGCGCTCAGCGGCAACTGGGAGAGCGGCGCCAGCATCTCCCTGTTCCTCAAGCAGGAGATCAGCGACCAACAGGCGCGCACGCTGCAGCAGCGGCTGGCACGCCACTCGCGGATCGCCGAGATCCGCTTTGTTTCCAAGGCCCAAGCACTGGCGGAGTTTCGCCGCCTGAGCGGCTTCGACGAGGCACTCGACACGCTTGGCGGCAACCCTCTGCCTGCGTTGCTGATCATCCAACCAAACATCGACCAAGCCACCGCAGAGCGCGCCCAGCGGCTGCTGCAGGAGTTGAAAAAGCTGCCTGAGGCCGACATCGTTCAGCTCGATATGCAGTGGGTCAGGCGACTACAGGCGATCACCGAAATCGCCCAGCGTGGGGTGCTGGTGCTGGCCGGCCTGCTCGGTATGGCGGTGCTGCTGATCATCGGCAACACCATCCGGCTAGAGATCCAGAACCGTCACGGCGAGATCGAGATCAGCAAACTGATTGGCGCCACCAACGCCTTCATCCGCCGCCCGTTTCTCTATACCGGACTCTGGTACGGGCTGTTTGGCGGCATCATCGCCTGGCTGCTGGTAGCCAGCTCCATCGGCCTGCTGAGCAGCCCGGTGGCAGAGCTGGCACTGCTCTACGAGACCGCCTTCAGCCTCTCCTCGATCAACTCGCTGATGGTGCTGAATATCTTCAGCGGTAGCGCCCTGTTAGGGCTGCTCGGCTCCTGGGTCGCGGTGGGACGCCACCTCAGCGCCATCGAGCCGACTTAGTCCACGCAGTTCAGATCCTTACGCGGGAACCCTTTTGCCTCCTGTTGGTCATATTCAGCAGAAACTGGCACTCTCCTAACATGAGTGCTAACATAATTTAGCAGTAAACTACTGGGGTATTAGATGACTAAGGAACTCACCATTCCCATCGCTCTGCCGACCGGCAGTTTCGACGCCTATGTCGGCGCAGCCTATCAGCTGCCGATGCTGAGCGCAGAGGAAGAGCGCTCGCTGGCGCTGCAGCTGCGCGACCAGCAGGACCTGCAGGCTGCCCGCATGCTGGTGATGTCCCACATCCGCTTTGTCATCCGTATCGCCCGCGGCTACTCCGGCTACGGCCTGGCATTGCCCGATCTAGTACAGGAGGGCACGGTCGGTCTGATGAAGGCGGTAAAACGCTTCGACCCGGATGTGGGCGTGCGTTTGGTCTCCTTCGCCGTGCACTGGATCAAAGCGGAGATCCACGAGTTCATCCTGCGCAACTGGCGCATCGTCAAGGTCGCCACCACCAAGGCACAGCGCAAGCTCTTCTTCAATCTGCGCAGCAGCAAGAAGCGGCTCGGCTGGTTCTCCCGAGAAGAGGTCGAGGGTGTGGCCGAAGATCTGGGAGTAAAACCAGAGACTGTGCTACAGATGGAAGCGCGTCTCGCAGCCCGGGACCTTGCCTTCGATGGCCCGAACAGCGATGACGAAGATGCACCCGCCACACCGGCGGGATTCCTGCCGGATCACAGCATGGAGCCCTCGGCTCAGCTGGAGTCGGCAGACAGCGCCGCTCATCTACAAGAGCAGTTGGGCACAGCCCTCGAATCACTGGACGAACGCAGCCGGGAGATTCTGCAGGCGCGCTGGCTGAGCGAAAAGAAGGCGACCCTGCATGAGTTGGCCAAACGCTTTGGCGTCTCTGCTGAGCGCATACGCCAGATCGAAAAGGCTGCAATGAAGAAGCTCAAGGGGCAGATCGCTGCCTGACCCAAGCTCTTCCCCCGAAAAGTAAAAGGCGGCCACCGGCCGCCTTTTTCGCATCACAAGAATTGTTACTTGGGCGTGTAGCTGAACTTCTGCCCACCGACACTCGCCTCATACATCAAACCACCTTTAGCGATGGTAAACACCGCCACCCCATTCTTGTAGTCGGCATCAGCGGAGACGCCTGCCTTTACCGCCACGGCCGAGGCCTGGGCTCCCAGCTCATAGTTGCCCTGCTTGAAGTCATCCAGCGTTTTTTTATCTTTGAAGAAGATGACCTCCCGATAGGCCTGGCCACCGAGCTGAAAACCAATGGTCAGCTGGGTCACAGAGGTATTGCCAATCGGCTTGCCCTGCTCGTAGACCACACCCTTACCATAGGCACCCCCCAGGCCGAAACCACCCTTACCCACGGTAGGAAAGACCGCGTAGCCTCGCGCCTGATCAAAAAACGCCTGCAGATCCGGATCGGCCTTTTTGAATTCGGCGATCGCCTCATTCGCTTTTTTGACATCATTCGCATCCCAGGCCTGCAGCAGCTGTGAAAAGATCACCAAAAATAGCGTCAAAACCAGGCTGAATGGCTGCTTGAGTTTCATAGAAAGACCTCCGCATCATTGATTATTGCTATCAGTAGACAGCATAGGTGAGATAACGCTTAAAGATGGACCCCGGTAGTCGGGCAGAGATGAGGAAAGTTTAAGGGGCCTCTGATTGCAGCAGCCAATACCCCGTTCCTCCGCGACACTGGCGACCGTCTCTCTGAAATAGCTGGCACGGGAGTCATAATAACTTGCCAGGGCCTCTCTCTTCCCTAAAATGAGCGGGGACTCTGGCGCTTGCCCCCTTCAGGATAGAGCCCTTTACGGAGGCGGCAGGCGATTAAATCAGTGTTTTCTGGGCAAGGTAATGCTTGGGCCTTGTCAGAGCGTCAGGCACTCCGAAACTGCGGCTGTATCTGGTTGTGCCAGAAACGGCACCTCACCGACACAAGGGGCAGGCATCAGCGCCTTGAGACTCTGCAGATTTTCTTGCTGGATGAGCATGTCCGGGTCTACATGGTTGGCCACCCAGCCCACCAACTCCACCCCGGTGGCGAGAATCGCCTCGGCACTCAGCAACGCATGGTTGATGCAGCCCAGGCGCAGCCCGACCACCAGGATCACCGGCAGCTGCAGCGCTTGGGGCAAATCAGAAACCGACAGACCAGCCGCCAGTGGCACACGCCAGCCCCCCACCCCCTCGACCACCGTGCAATCACCCTGCGCTGCCAGCCATTGATAGGCCTGGAGGATCGTCTCGAGCCTGATCGACACGCCCGCCTGCTGCGCCGCCAGATGGGGTGCGATCGGTGGCTCAAAGGCATAGGGATTGACCCGCTCATAGGGGACCGCGGTACTGGATTCGGCACGAATCCGGCTGGCATCCTCGTTGCGTAAGCCTGCGGCGGTTGGCACAGCACCCGATGCCACCGGCTTCATCCCCAGCGTGCGGTAGCCGCTATCTTTCATCTGCCGCATCAAGCCGAGGGTGATTTCAGTCTTGCCGCACCCGGTATCGGTGCCGGTGACAAAGAAGCCCCGCCGCATCATCGCAGGCCTTGTCGAAACATATCCAAAGAAATACTGGTGACCCCATCTTCTGTGCGTTGTTTCGGAGCCCAGGCTGAACCGTAGACCACCTCATAGGTGGCGGGCAGTCGCCCATCCCGGCGAAACGCCTCATAGGCCTGGTACATCGCCTGCAGGCGCCCCTTACCGGTCAGCCCCTTGTGACGCCCCCGGGTCACATTGTGCGCGCCGAGGGTCTTGAGATCCCGCATCAGCCCCGGCACCGCCTCATAGGTGAGGGTAACTCGCTCCACATCCACCACCGGGTCAGCAAAACCGGCGGACACTAGCGCATCGCCCACCTGGTGCATCTCGGGGAAGGGGCTGACGTGGGGCATGCCATCCACCTGGGCCCAGCTATGGCGCAGCTCATGCAGGGTGTCGGGGCCAAAGGTGGAGAACATCAGCAGGCCATCGGGACACAGTACCCGCAGCAACTCGCGGAAGGTGGCATTGAGATCGTTGCACCACTGCAGCGCGGCGTTGGAATAGATCAGATCGACACTGGCATCCGCCAGCGGCAGCTGTTCCGCATCACCGCAGAGACAATGCGGCTTTCGAAACAGTGGTCCGCGCCGGCGTGCCTGCTGCAACATCGGCAGGGCAAAATCGAGCGCGATCACCTGCGCCTTACGGTAGCGGGCCGCCAGCTTCGCCGTCGCCTCGCCAGTACCGGCACCAACATCGAGGATTACCGCCGGCTGATGGCGGATGTAGTCGAGCCGTTCGAGCATGCGCTGCGCAGTCTCCCGCTGCAGAACCGCCACCTCATCGTAGCGCGCCGCGGCACGGGCAAACGAGCGTCTCGCCTGATTCTTGTCTATCATCGGGGTCTCCGCAAACACCTTCACCGGGCCGCCTTCAACAGCGCTTGCAACAGGCCCAGGGTCGCATCGGGATGGGAGAGAAATGGCGCATGGGCCGCGCCTGGAATCACCCCGACAGCGGCACCAGGCTGCAACTCAGCCAGCCCCTGCGCCGCAGCCTCGGGCACCAGGGTGTCGCGCTCGCCAAACAGCCAACCGTTCGGCACCTCCAGCGCGGCCAGCTCTGCACGCAGATCGACCGACTTGAGCAGCGCCAGACCCGCCTGCAGCGCCTCAGGATGAGGATCGGGCAACTCAGCCAGCCGGCTGCGCAGCAGACGCAGCTGCTCCCGTGACGCTTCACTGCCGCGCACCTGCAGGGCGAGAAAACGCTCCAGGGTCTTGCGGTGGTCACGCTGCAGGTTGGCGATGAACTGATCGAGGGTGCGAGGCTCCATCGCACAGGGCCACGCCTCAGCGGCGGCAAAGCGCGGCGTGGCAGCGATCCCAAGCAACGAAACAACCCGCTCCGGCGCATCCAACGCCGCCCTCAGCGCCAGCTGACCACCCAACGACCAACCACACCAGATGGCCCGCAGCGGGGCCACCGCCAACACCGCATCAACCCAATCGGCCAGCGCACTGCGGCCACCCCAAGGGCTCTGCCCATGACCCGGCAAATCAACCAAGCTGACCCGGTAGCTGACGGCCAGGCGCTCGGCGAATCCAGACCAGACCGCGCGGTTCATCCCCCAGCCGTGCAACAGCAGCAGATCGGGACCACTGCCCAGCTGTTCGACGTGCAGCCGCATCACAAACCCTCCGGACGCAACTGCGCCAGTGCATCCAGCAGCCGGTCGAGCTGCTCATCGGTGTGCGCAGCGGAGAGGGTCACGCGCAGCCGCGCGCTGCCCTCGGGCACGGTGGGCGGGCGGATCGCGCTGAGCAGAATCCCTGCTGTTTCTAGCTGCCGGCTCCAGGCTAGGGCAGTGGCTGCCGCGCCGGCGACGATCGGCTGGATCGGTGTCTGCGACGCCATCAACGGCAGACCCAACTGCTGCGCCCCTTGGCGAAAGCGGGCGATCAGTTCAGCCAACCGCTGGCGTCGCCAAGGCTCACTCTGCACGATCCGCAGCGCGGCGCGGGTCGCCTCGGCCAGCGCCGGCGGGGAGGCGGTAGTGTAGACGTAAGGACGGGCCTGCTGGATCAGGGTCTCGATCAGGCTCTCACTACCGGCGACAAAGGCGCCAAAGCTGCCCAGGCCCTTGCCCAGGGTGCCCATCAGGATCGGCACCTCTGCCGCGTCCAGGCCGAATTGTTCCAGGCTGCCGCCGCCATGTTCACCCAGCACACCGAGACCGTGGGCATCATCCACCATCAGCCAGGCATCGTGCGCCTTTGCCAGTCGGGCCAGCGCCCCCAGAGGCGCCAGATCACCGTCCATGCTGAACACCCCATCGGTGGCGATCAGTCTGCGTCCGCTCTGAGTATCCGCCAGCAGCCGTTCCAGCACGGCCAGATCGGCATGGGGATAGCGCCTGAGCCTAGCCCGGCTCAGTAGGCCGCCATCGATCAGCGAGGCGTGGTTGAGGCGATCCTGGAAGATCGTGTCGCCACGATCGGTGAGGGCGGCGAGCACCCCCAGGTTGGCCATGTAACCGGTGGAGAAGAGCAGTGCCCGCTCACGTCCGGTGAACTCGGCCAGCTCCTCCTCCAGGGCATGGTGGGCAGCGCTGTGGCCACTGATCAGGTGCGCCGCGCCACTGCCGGCACCCCAGCGGTCGATACCGGCGTGCATCGCCGCCTTCAGCTCCGGATGATTGGCCAGTCCCAGATAGTCGTTGGAACAGAACGCCAGCATCGACCGGCCATCCAGCTGCAGTTCAGGCTGCTGTGGGCTCTGCAGCAGACGGCGGCTGCGATAGAGGCCATCGCGACGACGCTGCTGGAGCCGCTTGTCGAGGCTCTTCTCGGTCATCCGTTCATAACCCGGCACCGATTCGCGCTGCGAGTAGCGCTCCTACCACTGCCATCACCTATGCCGACTTGCGGCACGGACCCCTTGGCCGCCTTCACCATGCTCTCTACGCTCGCCTCCATCGTGAGGCCGAGGCGGTTGAACAGCTGCCGGTCGGCATCCGTCTCAGGATTATCGGTGGTCAGCAGGCGCTCACCATAGAAGATCGAATTGGCGCCAGCCAGGAAACAGAGCGCCTGGGCCTCATCGCTCATCTCAGCGCGTCCGGCGGAGAGGCGCACGTAGGATTCGGGCATTAGCAGGCGCGCCACCGCGATGGTGCGGATGAACTCCAGATGATCGATGCCCTCGGCGTCGTAGAGCGGAGTGCCCTCCACCGGCACCAGCATGTTGATCGGCACCGATTCGGGATGGCGTGGCAGGTTCGCCAGCTCCTGCAGCATGCGCGCCCGGTCACGACGCGACTCACCCATGCCGAGGATGCCGCCGGAGCAGACGTTGATGCCGGCATTGCGCACATGGGCTAGGGTATCGAGGCGGTCCTCAAAGGTGCGAGTGGTGATCACCTCGCCGTAGAACTCGGGGGAGGTATCAAGATTGTGGTTGTAGTAGTCGAGTCCCGCCTCGCTCAGCCGCTGGGCCTGGGCCTCGCTCAACATGCCGAGGGTGATGCAGGTCTCCATGCCCATCCCGTGCACCGCCTCGACCATCTCGATCACCCGCTCCAGATTCTTGTCGGTGGGATTGCGCCAGGCCGCCCCCATGCAGAAGCGGCTGGCGCCTTTCGCCTTGGCCGCCGAGGCGGCCTCAATCACCTCCCCCACCGGCAACAGCCGCTCGGGCTCCACATCGGTATTGTATTTGGCGCTCTGGGAGCAGTAGCCACAATCCTCGGAGCAGGCGCCGGTCTTGATGCTGAGCAGGCTGCTGACCTGCACCTGATTCGGGTCGAAGTGGGCCCGGTGCAGGGTCTGAGCGCGGAACAGCAGGTCGTTGAAGGGGAGATCCAGCAGCGCTTCGATCTCCTCGATGCGCCAGTCATGACGTAGAATGGTGTCGTTCATATCAGCCTGCCCAGGGAAAATGGATTCAAACCCCGGCATGTTAAAGATCACAGCCCACCTGTCAACCAAGAATGGACGCCATGGTTTACAATTGGATAGATCTCATACAAGAGGCCTTCTTCCCCTCCCGCTGCCTGCTCTGTGGCGGGAAGGCCCGGCATGGACGGGATCTATGCGACGCCTGTGATTCTGCACTTTTCCGCAACCTCAGCCCCTGCCGCCGCTGCGCCCTGCCTCTCCCCCCTGGCACCCCGGCAGGATCGATCTGTGGCCACTGCATCAGCAAGCCGCCACCCTTCGAGCACTGCTACGCACCGCTGATCTACGACAATGCCCTCTCCCATCTGATAACCGGCCTGAAGTTCCACAATAAACTGCAGCATGCACAACTGTTTGCCTGGCTACTGTGCCGTTATCTGTGCGAACAGCAGGCAGCGATGCCAGATTTGCTGCTACCGNTGCCGCTGCATCCCGATCGCCAGCGCCAACGCGGTTATAACCAGGCGCTGGAGATCGCCCGCCCCATCGCTCGGCGGTTTGGGCTGAAGCTGGCCAGCCATCAGGTAGAGCGACTGCGTGACACCCACGCCCAAGCCGACCTGGACAAAAAGAAGCGCCAACAGAACATGCGCGGCGCATTTCGCGTCAGCGGCGGGATCGAAATGCAGCACATCGCCCTGCTCGATGATGTGGTTACCACCGGCAGCACCGTGTCGGAACTTGCCCGCACTCTGCAACGCGCCGGTGCCGAGCGGGTTGATGTCTGGGCCATCGCCCGCACACCCTAGGCCCTCTAGTGCTTGAAAGTTGGCACACCTTTGGGGACACTGCCGACCATGAGCCTGCTAATAATTATCAGTTGCCTGATCGCCGAGCGTTTTCTGCTACAGCAGCAAGAGTTGCGCGACCCACATTGGTTTGCCCGCTACAGCAGCTGGTATCAGGAGCAGGAGTTATCATCCAAGCTCACCCAGGGCTTTGGCGGTGTCATCGGCCTGCTGCTACCACCTCTACTGCTGGTGGCGCTACTGCAGGCACTGCTCGATGGCATGTTGTTTGACCTGCCCAGCCTGCTGTTTGCCGGCGCACTGCTGCTGTTCTGCTTTGGTCCACAGGATTTGGACCAGCAGGCCAGCCGCTTTGTCGAAGCCCGCGAGCGGGGCAACGAGGACCAGGCGCGGGTAATCGCCCGCCAGCTCATCGGCGACGAACCGCCGACCCAGGAGCCGGCCTACTCCCAGGCAGTAACCGAAGGCATCCTCAGCCAAGCCAACAGCCGACTGTTCGCTGTGATCTTCTGGTTCCTGCTGCTTGGCCCGCTGGGCGCCATACTCTACCGTGTTGCCAGCTTGCTGCCCTCCAGCCGCCTGGCCGATGAGAGCCTCGACTTCTACCACGCCAGCCGCGACCTGCTGGGCCTGCTCGACTGGCTGCCGGTACGCATCACCGCATTCTCCTACGCAATTGCCGGGAGCTTTGAGGATGCGCTATTCGCCTGGCGCAACTATTCCGAGAACAGCAGCGGTGGCCTGCTGGTGGCCACCGGCAGCGGCGCACTGCGCATGAACAACGTGTTAGAGCAGGCCGAGGTCTCAAGCAATGACGGCCTCTATCTGGTAGAAGCGGCAATGAGCCTGGTATGGCGCGCACTGATCAGCTGGATCCTGCTGCTGGCACTACTCACCCTCGCCGGCTGGATCTAAGTCATGCCGGAGAAGACCACCCTAGACCTGCTGCGCCACGGCGAGCCCCGCGGTGGGCCNGCTACCGCGGCCAGATCGACGATCCGCTGAGCGAACGGGGCTGGCAACAGATGTGGCATGCTGCCTCCGGCGATACCCCCTGGCAACGCATCATCGCCTCACCGCTACGCCGCTGCAGCGAGTTTGCCCAGCAACTAAGCGAACGGCTGGCGATCCCCCTGGAATATGACGAGCGCCTGGTGGAGGTCGGCTTTGGCAGTTGGGAGGGCCACACCAGCAGCGAACTGCGCGCCCAATTAGCGGAGAAGATGAGGCACTTCTACCACGACCCGGTCTACCACCGGCCGGACGGCGCCGAACCCCTGGAGGGCTTCAGTAGGCGGGTCAATGCGGCCGTGACAGAGACCCTCGAACAGCACCCAGGCAAGCATCTGCTGATCGTCGCTCACGCCGGCGTAATCCGCGCCGTCATCGCCCGCACCCTACGCGCACCGCTGTTCGCAATGTACCGGATGTCGATCCCCACCGCCTCGATCAGCCGCATCCAGATTACGGCGGAGCGGCCGCCTACGGTGATGTTTCAAGGGCGACGCAAGCTCTGATCTTCAGCGGCATGCTGACGCACATACTCAAACATCACCACCGAGGCGGCCACCGCCACGTTGAGGCTCTCCACCTGACCGAACTGGGGGATCGAGAGGCAGCCGATATCCGGGTACTCCTCAGGCTCGAAGCTGTGGCCAAACTCCTCGTGGCCGAGTACAAAGGCGCACTTTTGCGGCAGCGGGGTGTCGATCAGTGAATCACCACAGCCTGCGTCGAGGGTAATCAACTGATAGCCTCGTCGCTTCAGCTCGGCATGGCTCTCCTCAAACCGCTCAAAAAAGCGTGCCGGCACCTTTTTGAAAGAGCCCTTGGCCGGCGAGGGGTCGAAGGGGCCGATATTCACCAGATGGATCTCATGGGCGCCAAACGCCTCGGCGCTGCGGAAGATCTTCGCCACATTGAAACCCGCCTTCATATGATCGAGCACGATGATGAAGTCGTGCGGACCTGGCTGGGCCAGCAGGTTGCGGTTCTTCTGCTTGATGTAGCGGGCGAGCGCCTGATCGCGTGATTCGCGCCGTTCCCGTTTGCTTTTTCGCTGACGTAACATGGCTCGCCATGATACGTTCTGCCCGGATGTTCGCAAACAACAAAGCCGCCCCGGCCTGTTCCGAGTGACCACAAACATGCCCAGCTACCAGACACTCTTCACCTATTTCAGCCTGAGCTGGGCACTAATCGCCATCGCCCTGCTGCTGATCGCCTGGCGGGCCGTCAGAGCGGGCAAAATCAGACTGCACCGCAACCTGATGATGACGGTCACTGCCGGTGCCTGGCTGTTTGTCGCACTCTATCTGCTGCGCTACCGCTATCCCGAGCTAAAGGTCGAGGTGCCGCCGGAGTATGTCGGCTGGATCGCCTTCCATGGCAGCGTTGCGCTGCTGCCGCTGATCGGCGCTGCTCTGCTGATCGCCGCACGCCTGCTGGCAGGGCCAGATAGCCACTTCAATCGACACCACCGGCGCTATGGCCGGCTGCTAATCCCGCTCTGGCTGTTCACCCACCTAGGCGGCCTGGTTAACATCTACCTCTTCTATCCCACGTCTTAACGATTATCATTGCCAGCTCGATTTCACAGAGAATAACCTTTCAAAATTTCCGAGAGAGGAGCCAAAGATGCCCACATACGACTACTTCTGCGAGACCAACAGCCGCACCGTCGAGGTGAGCCACAAGATGAGTGAACTGCTCAGCACCTGGGGCGAACTCTGCGATAAGGCCAGCATCGAACCCGGCGACACCCCGCTGGATGCGCCGGTGAAGAAGCTGCTGAGCGGCCCAGCAGTGATCAGTGGGGCCAGCCGCAACGAGGCACCGCCCTGCGCCAGCGGTGGCTGCTGCCCCGGCGGCAGCTGCGGGTTGGAGTGATAGGGATGGAGTCGATGCCGGTCAGCCGAATCCGGGTCTGGAGCCGCTGGCTGCGTCTCAGCCACTGGACCATGGCGTTGGCGGTGTTCGGCCTACTCGCCTCTGGCTGGCTGATCGGTCATGCCCCGACGTTGCGCAGCGAGGCGGGTGAGTTCCATTCGATCTTCGCTGCACTATTGATCCCGGCACTGCTGGTACGGATCTATCTGCTCATCCTTGGCCAAGGCAGCGATCACATCTCCGACTGCGAACCTAACCGGCACCGCCTGCAGCAGGCCGGGCAGCTGCTGCTCTTCTATTTCAGCCTGGGGCGCTTGCCGCTGCCCAAGTGGTACGCGCACAACCCACTGTGGGGGCCGATCTATCTGGCACTCTTCTTCTTTTTGGCGCTGGCGGCACTCAGCGGCCTAGCCTGCAGCGGGAGATCGCCTTCTGGGGCGGGATCAGTCTCCAGCACCTACACCAGCTCAGCTATCTGCTGATCGGCTGGTTTGCCCTGCTGCATATCCCTGCGGTATTCAGCCATGACGCCGCCGGCGAGGGTTCCGACATCTCCGGCATGGTCAGCGGCTTCCGCACCTTTCATGTCGAGCGCCCCGAGCAGAAGGCAGCTGGCAGCACCCAGAGCGTCTCGCTGGAGACACTGCGCCGCTCCCTCCGAAAATAGCCATCAACCTCAGGGGGTCAGTTCCACCACGCCGCTGACACTCACCTGCACCTGCTGGGTGCCGGCCTGCAGTGGCGGCGCGCTAACCGCATCAGCCGCCATATCCATCGCCATCATGCGCATCTGCCTCGGCTGGGGGATATTGCCACCACTGTTGATATTGAGTTCCACCAGCCGGTAACCCGGACGCTGCCACGCCTTGGCAACCAGCGCAGCACGTGCACGGAAATCGGTCAGCGCCTGTTCGATCAGCTCATCCTGGGCCACCTTGCGGGCCGCAGATGAGACCTGATAGCTGATCGACTCCACCGCCAACTGCTTCTGCAGAGTGCCGATCAGAGCGCTCAGCTTGGTGCTATCGTTGCTCTCCAGTCGCAGCGACTGGCGCACCCGCCAGCCGGTGAGCACCTGCTTCCGGTAGATCGGATTGGTACGGTAGTCGAGAGTCTGACTCTTTACCCCATCGGCCAGCTTCGCCTGGCCGATCGCCCAGCCCATCTTGCGATTCACCTCGTTGGCCAGGGCAGCAGTGTTGGTGCCTTCGGTCTGCACATAGAGCACCGCCACCAGGGTATCGTTGGAGACCTGCTGCTCAGCACTAACCTCCAGCCGGACCCGGTCGTAGAGGGTGGCATCCTCATCGGCCTGAAGTGCCGGAACCGCAGCCAGCAATAGCAGGCCAGCCAGCCCATTGAGCAGAATCTTGTTGCGCATCGTCACCTTCCTTCAGTTGTGAAAAAAAACTATGCACCAAATCCTATTCCTCGGCTGGAAAAATCTGTAGGAGCGTCCGCTTGCGGCGCGAATCAATCAGTGCAAAGGGTGTTCGCGGCGCAAGCGGACGCTCCTACAGGCTCTGGTGTCCTGAAACAGGAGCATAGAGAGAGGCGCGAGGTTCGTCCAACCGGAGTCGCTCGGGCGTTAGAAGGCAGCGGCTCAGTTTGAGCGTTTCGACGCCAGAAACAGCGAGTCGAAGATCAGCACCACCACCCCGACAGTGATCGCGGAGTCGGCAATATTGAAGGCGGGCCAGTACCACTGCTGGTAGTGGAGATGGATAAAGTCGATCACCTGACCGTAGAAGATTCGGTCGACCACATTACCGATCGCACCGCCGATCACCAGCGACAGGGCCACCGCAACCCAGCGTTCACCTCTGCCCAGGCGCCGCACCCAGAATACCAGATAGCTGGTCACCGCCAGCGCCAGGCCGATAAAAAACCAACGCTGCCAGCCCCCCTGATCGCTGAGAAAACTGAACGCCGCGCCCTTGTTGTACATCAGGGTGAGATCGAAAAACGGCAGCAGATAGACCGGCTGATGCAAGTTGAGAAAGGCCTCAGCCAGCTGTTTGCTCAACTGATCGAAAATGATTACAACCAATGCGAGCCAGAGCCAGCGCTGCATCCTCTCCCTCCCCATTCAGGCAAAGCGGCGAGCTTCGCCTTCGCCCACGACATTCTCCACGCAGCGGCCACAGAGCTCCGGGTGTTCGCTGTTGGCGCCAACATCCTCGCGGTGGTGCCAGCAGCGGGGGCACTTGCCGTAAGCCGAGGCAGTGACACGAACCGCCAGCCCCTCCAACTCGCTGGAGGCAGCATCATCGGGCAGATCGGCCATCGCATGCACCCTGGCGTCGGAGGTGATCAGCACGAAGCGCAGCTCGTCGCCCAGCTTGTCGAGCGCGACCTTTAGCTGATCGTCACAGTAGAGGTCGATCTCCGCATCTAGGGAGGCGTTACCATCGGCGCGGAACGGTTCCAGCGCCTTGCCCACCGCGTTGCGCGCCGCGATCACCTGGCCCCAGAAGGCGCGGTCAAAACTGTCACCGGCATCCAGCGCAAACAGCCCCTCGTACCAGCCCTCCAGGAACACACTCTCGCCGCGCTCGCCGGGCATGTGCGCCCAGACCTCGTCGGCGGTGAAGCTGAGGATCGGCGCCAGCCAGCGCACCATCGCCTCAACGATGTGATACATGGCGGTCTGGCAGGAGCGGCGCGGCAGGCTATCTGCCTGAGTGGTGTACTGGCGATCCTTGATCACGTCGAGATAGAAACCGCCCAGCTCGGTGACACAAAAGTTGAGTATCTTCTGGTAGATCAGGTGAAACTGGTAGCCTTTGTAGGCATCAGCGATCTCCTGCTGCAGCTGCAGGGTGCGGTCCACCGCCCAGCGGTCGAGCTCGATCATCTCGCCCGCAGCGACCATATGCTGTGCCGGGTCGAAGCCGTTGAGGTTGGAGAGCAGAAATCGCGTAGTGTTGCGGATGCGCCGGTAGGCGTCGGCGGTGCGCTTGAGGATCTCGTCGGAGACGCTCATCTCGTTGCGATAGTCGGTGGCCGCCACCCACAGGCGGATGATGTCGGCACCAAGGTTTTTGGTCACCTTCTGCGGTGCCATCACGTTGCCCTTCGACTTGGACATCTTCTCGCCCTTCTCGTCGACGGTAAAACCGTGGGTCAGCACCTGTTTAAAGGGGGCGCAACCGTTCATCGCCACCGAGGTCAGCAGGGAGGACTGGAACCAGCCGCGGTGCTGATCTGAGCCCTCCAGATAAAGGTCGGCGGGGTAGCTCAAATAGTCGCGGGCCTGCAGCACGCACTGGTGGGTCACGCCGGAGTCGAACCAGACATCCAGCGAGTCGGTGACCTTGGTGTAGTCACCGGCCTGATCGCCCAGCAGCTCTTTGGCGTCGAGCTCGAACCAGGCCTCGAAGCCACGCTCTTCGACCCGCTTGGCGACCTCTTTCACCAATTCGGCAGAGTCGGGGT
Organism: endosymbiont of Riftia pachyptila (vent Ph05); assembly: GCF_000224455.1. NCBI lineage: Bacteria > Pseudomonadati > Pseudomonadota > Gammaproteobacteria > endosymbiont of Riftia pachyptila. The sequence continues at coordinate 25,411 of NZ_AFOC01000002.1, read as the reverse complement.
GGAGCTCGTTTGTCTCCTTGTGGATGAACAGGGTGATCGGCACGCCCCAGGTGCGCTGGCGCGAGATGCACCAGTCGGGACGGTTCTCCACCATGCCCTGAATGCGTGCCTTGCCCCAGTCGGGCAGCCACTCGACCTGCTCGATCTCGCGCATCGCCGATGCGCGCAGCCCGGCCTGGTCCATGCTGATGAACCACTGCGGAGTGGCCCTGAAGATGATCGGTGTCTTGTGACGCCAGCAGTGCGGATAGCTGTGGTTGAGCCGCTCCTCGCGCACCAGTGCGCCGCGCGCCTTGAGGACCTCGATTACCTTCTCGTTGGCGGAGAAGACGTGCTGCCCGGCGAACAGTTCGGTGCCTTCGACAAAACAACCGTTGTTGCCCACCGGATTGTCCACCGGCAGCCCGTAGCGCTGACCCACCACATAGTCGTCGAGGCCGTGGCCGGGGGCGGTATGCACCGCGCCGGTACCCGCCTCGAGGGTAACGTGCTCGCCGAGGATCACCGGCACCTGGCGATCATAGAAGGGGTGCTGCAGTTTCAGCCCTTCGAAGGCCTCGCCCTTGGCATAGCCGAGCACATGATATTTTTCGATGCCGTAGCGGTCCATCACATCCTTCAGCATGGCATCGGCGATCACCATGCGCTCGTTGCCGAGCGGTCCATCGCACTGCACCACCGCGTACTCCAGGCTCGGGTTAAGAGCCACCGCCTGGTTGGCGGGCAGAGTCCAGGGGGTGGTGGTCCAAATCACCATGTTGATCGGCCCCTCGCCCAAACCGTCTGGCACATGGTGGCAGCGATCGAACAGGGCCGGCTCTTCAAGCACGCGGAAGCGCACGTCGATGGCGAAGGAATCCTTGTTCTGATACTCCACCTCTGCCTCGGCCAGCGCCGAGCCGCAATCGGTGCACCAGTGCACCGGCTTGGAGCCCTTGTGTACGTGCCCCTGCTCGACGATGCGGCCCAGTGAGCGCACGATATCCGCCTCGAATCGGTGATCCATGGTGAGGTAGGGGTTGTCCCACTCGCCGAGCACGCCAAGCCGTTTGAAGTCCTCGCGCTGGCCATCCACCTGTTTGGCGGCGTATTCGCGGCACGCCTTGCGGAACTGGCTGCTGGTCACCTTGCCGCCGGGCTTGCCGATCTTCTTCTCCACCTGCAGCTCGATGGGCAAGCCGTGGCAGTCCCAACCGGGCACGTAGGGAGCATCGAAGCCGTCCAGGGTGCGGCTCTTGACGATGATGTCCTTAAGGATCTTGTTGACCGCATGGCCGATGTGGATATTGCCGTTGGCGTAGGGGGGGCCATCGTGGAGGATGAATTTGGGCCGGCCAGCTGCGGTCTCACGGATCTTTGCGTAGAGCTTCTTCTCTTCCCACTGCTTGAGCATCTGCGGCTCACGCTGGGCCAGATTGCCGCGCATGGGAAAGGCGGTTTTGGGGAGATTGAGAGTCTGCTTGTAGTCGATCACGGAGGGATGCCTGCCCGATAATAAACAAAAGAGCCGTATTGAACCGCAAACGCGGCCGGGGCGTAAAGCCCTGATCTATAGCAGGTGGACTAGCAGCCGCCCGCGAACCGGCTCAGGCCGGCTGCGACTGGGGGACATTGAGCCACTCTCTGCCTAGCCGCGCATCCTCCAGAATCTGCGCCCGCAGCTCCTCAAAGGAGCCGAACTTCTTCTCGTCGCGCAGCTTGTGCACAAACTCCACCTGCAGATGCTCACCGTAGACGACACGGTTGAAATCGAACAGATGGACTTCCAACAGATAGCGGGGGTCGCCACACACCGTCGGACGAGTACCGATATTGGCGACACCGGGCAGCACACCCTCAGCCAGGCCATGCACCCGCACTGCGAACACCCCACGCAACGGGCTAACGTGGCGGTGCAGGTCGACATTCATGGTGGGAAAACCGATGGTGCGGCCGCGCTTGTCACCGTGCGCCACCCGGCCGCAGATGCGGTAGGGTCGACCCAGGCAGGCAGCAGCGCGATCCAGATCACCGCGGCTGAGCAGCTCGCGGATACGGGTACTGCTGACCCGGTCGGCATCCAGCTTAAAGGTGTTCATATTCTCTACCTCGAAACCGTGCTCGCTGCCCATCGCCTGCAGCAGGTGGAAATCCCCCGCGCGACCAAGGCCGAAGCGGAAGTCATCGCCCACTGAGAGAAAACGCACACCAAGCCCCTGGATCAGCAGCTCGATGACAAACTCCCGCGCCGGCATGACGGAGAATTTGCGGTTGAACTCGAGAATCACCACCCGCTCGATGCCGGCCTCATACATCGCCTGCAGTTTTTCACGCAGTCGGGTGAGGCGCGCCGGGGCGGCACCCGGGGTGAAAAACTCCCGCGGCTGGGGCTCGAAGGTGATCACTGTAGCCGGCAGACCAAACTCTGCCCCCTTCTCCCGCAGGTGGCGCAACACCGACTGATGCCCGAGATGGACCCCATCAAAGTTGCCAATGGTTGCCACACAGCCGTGATGGTGTGCCCGGATGTTGTGTAAGCCACGAATTACCTGCATGAAAACCGCTCCCCATTGCGAGCAGTAATTATAGGCATTGCGTGGAATTTGGGAATCCTTGGGAACGCCGTTCGCGGCACAAACGGCGTCCCTATCGAAAAATCAGCTCCACTCCCGAAACGAAGCCAGCCTATTTTGCATAGCGATCGTGATTGAACACCATGTCACCGCCCGGGGCGCCGGTGTGGCAAGCGATACAGCCCTTCGGCATACCCTTGGCGACACGCCCTGCCAGCGACATCCCCTTAGGGTTCTTCAGCACGCTGCCGTTAGGAGCATACTTGACCCAGAACCAGTCTTTGTTGTCCGGATCGTAGCCGGTGCGCTTGAACATCACGGTGACCGCCTTGAGGAACTTGTTCGGTTCGTTGGCCACCGCCTGCTTGCTGACCCCCGTGCCGCCGTAGTTACGTTTGATGATCACCACCCCCTCATCAGAACCGACCCGGGCGGTAGCATCGATAGTGTCGAGGATCGCGCCATGGGGGTGCATGCCGGTGTAGGGGGTCGACATGATCGCACCCTCCCCCACCAGACCAGAGGCACTCAAGTTGTGCCAGAGCTTACCGGCGTAGTCGACATCATCCTTACCGCCAAACGGTGCGGCTGAGAGCGCCGAGGCAAACAGCAGCGAAGAGAGGGCCAGTGCAACGGTTTTCTTATTCATCATGATCAGATCTCCTGGTCGTTGTTGTCGCCAGATTGGCGTGGAATTAATACTGCCCTCGGCAAGGCCCGAGAACGCATAAAGAACAGTGTGTGTTGGGGATAGACGAGGGGGGCGGCCACCGGTTCACCTATCAGGCGAGTACGACTAATCAGCCGGCCGTCACCAGTGTCGATTTCAAATAAATGTCCCGCATCACCGACAACCAGCAGACGTTCACCATGCAGCGCTGCCGGCAGGGTAAGGCGTTCGCCGAGGGATCGCTGCCACAATGACTCACCAGTTGCCGCATCAAGTGCATCGATCCGACCATCCAACCCGCTCAGCAGGATCCGCTCCCCGCTCACCAGCAGGCCAGACTTCAGACTGGCGAAGCGCCGCGTCCAACGCAGCTCTCCCTGGGCGGAGTAGACCTTCACCTCGCCGGCGAAGGTAGTGACAACAACAGAGCCGGAGTCGAGCGCTCGCGGACTATAGATCAGCTCCTGTCCGAGCGGGCGCTGCCAGCGCAGCTCACCACTGCGGCGATCCACCGCCCAGAGCAGACCTTCGCTGCCGCCGGTAATCAGCAATTCACCGAACACAGCAGGCGGGTAGACCCATCCATCGAAGCGGCGCTGCCACAAGCGCTCACCATCCACCAGCCGCAGCGCCACCAGTGTGCCGTCTTCCCCGGACAGGTAGGCGACCCCCTCATCCAGGCTGGGTGAAAACAGGGTTGTCTCGCTCCGCCAACGCCAGCGGGTCTTGCCGCTGGCAAGATCGAGTGCCTGCAGGCCCTGCCCCCCGCTCAACAGCACCAGGCCATCGGCAACCACTGGCTCCAGGGTCTGCTCACCCTGCAGCACCGACCAGCGCAGTCGCAGGGTTACCGGATCGTAAACCGCCAGGCCCTGATCGGAGACCAGCAGATGCTCGTTCAAAAGCAGGGGGTTTTCCGCATATTCCACAGCGGCAGCGGGGTGTGTGGTCAGTAGAAGCACCACACCGATCAGATAAGTCTTGTACATATCCCTGCACCCCGCCTGGCATGAGTTGAGGGCACCATCGCACCCCATTCAAAACTCAATACGCAGCAGAGCAGGCGACGGATTCAAGAAAGGGAAAAGATTTAGTCACTATTCAGCAGTTCCATGAAAAGGGGGGGCTGAATAGTTATAAAAAAACGGAAGTAGAGTCGGTGCTCTTTCGCGTCGGTTATTCCATCCGGGGGATGGTGATGAGGGCAACAGTGCCGGTTCGGAAGGCAGGCTGTAGGTTAACCTCCCAACCGTTAGCGTCGGCCAGCTGGCGCACGATGGCCAGTCCCAAGCCGCTGCCTCCTGTGGTGGTACTACGGGATTTTTCCAGACGATAGAACGGGCGAAAAACGGACTCCCGCTGATCTGCCGGGATACCCGGCCCCTGATCCTGAATCCTGATTGTGAGCAGGCTATCGTCACATTCCAATTCGACCTTGACCGGTTTTGCATCACCGTAACGGATAGCATTCTCCAGCAGATTGGTGACGACGCGACGCAGCGCCAGTGGATTCAGTTTTCTCATGCAGGATCGGTTGCCCACCCATTCGATCTCTTTACCACCTGAACGTGCAGCCTGGATGATGTCGTCCAATACGTTGGTGATATCCGTCTGCACCTGCTCCTGCTTTTCAAGTTCCAGGCTGATCTGCATAGTTTCACTGATCAACCGGTTTATCGTGGCGAGATCCCGTTTGATTCCCGCCATCAGTTCCGCGTCACCACCTTCATCAGGCAGCATCTCCAAGGCCAGTTGCACCTGAGTGAGCGGAGTGCGGAGATCGTGGGAGATTCCGGCCAGCAGCAGTGTCCTGTTGGCCAGCAACTCTTTCACCTGCTGGCTCATTCGATTGAATGTCTGCGTCAGAACCTGCAACTCCTCCGGCCCTTCTTCCCTTACCGGTTCCGGCCAGCTGCCTTTTCCGATCATCCGTGCCGAGCGGGAGACGCGTTCGAGGGGGATGGTGAGCCGTCGCGCCAGGAGCGCTGCGGTAAAAAAGGTCAGCACCGTGCCGGCGCAGAACAGAAGCAACAATGCCAATGGCGGTTGAATCCCGATACGTGAGCGGAGAAATCCCAGACGCAGCTTTTGGCTATAGCCCGGTATCTCGGCCCAGATCCACTCATTGCCTTTGGCATCACGGCTTGTCTTGAGGCGCACTTCATCGCCAACGCGCCGGGCAAGCGCCTGCCTGAGAAAATAGAAATAGGGTAAGAAATCGGTGTTGTCGGGAAGGGGGGTATCTGTGAACCACCAGGGTCAGGTCATGATTTTGTTTCAGAATCTTGCGGAACGCCGGGCGTTCCTGCTCCGGCAGCCTTTCCCAGCGCTGCATGGCGTGCACCATCACCGCCGCCAAGTCGTCGGTGGCACGTTTTCCCAAGGGGACCAACACGTAGAAGGCCAATACACTCAGAGTCAGCAGCTGAAATCCGACAGAGACCAACGCAATGGTGGCCAAGGTTCTACCAAACAGGCTGTGAAATCGAAACAGCCCCATCACTCGCCGTTGCGTGAGAACAGGTAGCCGGCACCCCAAACCGTGCGCAAATAGATAGGTTCAGAGGGATTGGGTTCGATCTTCCGCCGTAGCCGGTTAACGCAGACGTCGATGCTTCTGTCGAGGTGGGAGCGCTCGTAACCCTTGGTGATCTCCATCAGCATATCCCGACTGAGCACCCGACCTGAATGTTCTAGGAAGACCCGTAACAGGGTAAATTCACCATGGGTCAGGGGAATCTCATTCCCCTCCCGGGTGAGGCGGTATTTTTCCACGTCGAGGGCAAAGGGGCCAAATTCAAGAACGGCCTTTTCTGCCGCCTCCATGGGCTGATCTGCGTGTTTCATGCGGCGCAGGACAGCGCGAATCCGAGCCAGCAACTCTCGCGGATTGAAGGGTTTGGCAAGATAGTCGTCCGCACCGACCTCGAGGCCGATGATTCTGTCCATCTCCTCGCCCCGAGCCGAGATGATAATGATGGGTTGATTGCCCTGGCTGCGCAGATTACGGGCCAGCGACAAGCCATCCTCTCCCGGCAGCATCAGATCAAGGATGATCAAATCGACGTGGTGCGTTTTGAGGTGGCGGGTCATCGCGGCCCCGTCTTCCACCGCAGCCACCTGATACCCCTCATTGGTCAGATATCGCTGCAACAGTGATCGGAGTTCAGCTTCGTCATCCACGACGAGAAGGCGATGACTGGCTTCTTTATTGGCCATGCCGCGAGTATCTAGCCGATGAAATGTTTCTGAAACAACTCGTTACAACCTGTTACCGAACGGTTAACGCCGCGGAAAATAACCCCAGCATACTGCGTTTGTTGCTCCGATGTGGCACTGCCAGCAACACCGAGCATAACTGAAATTCAGACACCATTGGGGGAAGAAAACATGCGACCTGCTCGTAACGAGAATAATACATTTCAAATCCACTCACTGCGTCGGAGATTGGGGCTTCTTGGGGTCGCCATCTCGATGTTGTTGTGCGCCGGAGTGGCGGTTGCCGACAAGCAACAGACGAAGGCAGCCGACATGAAACAGCTCCAGCAGATGATGAAAAAACAGATTGGACTGATGAAGCCAGAGTTGCAGAAGCGGGTCAAGGCGCTCTCACCAAAAACCAAAAAGATGCTCCTTTCTATCTATGCCCAGCACTCCCGGCATAGCGACAAAGTCACGCTGCGCCAGGTGATGCACGAAGTACTTTCCGACTACCAGAGCATGGCGGCCGGCATCATGACCGACAACGCAGAGCAAGCGACCGATAGCGCCAGGCGTCTTGCCAATCACCGTATTCCCAGGGGTGGCCTACTTCCTTACATGAGTCTGGAGATGATCAACGATGACAGCCTGGCGGCCCTCGATGGTTTCAATGCCAGCGTGGAAGGCACCGCAAAGCGCCTTGCTGATGCGGCCGAGCAGGGGGACATGGGGAAGGCCGCCTCTTACATGGATGACATTACTGGGGGCTGCGTGGGTTGTCACGCCATGTTTCGCGGCATCCCGGGCCAGTCAGACCTGTTGCGCTGATATCAATCATAAGTAGAAAACAGAATATCCGGAGGAGTCCACAATGTTGATAAAGAGAAGAAAAAACACCCTGGCAATTGTGCTACTTGGCAGCCTGCCGATGGCTGCGAACGCGACCAATGGGGATCAGGTACTGGGCGTAACCGCGACTCAGTGGGGCATGGGTGGCGCCGTGGTTGCAGCGCCGCAGGATACCGGCACCGTACTCACCAATCCGGCGGGAATTGCCGAACTCGGCATCGAAGAGGTCAGGTTCGATCTGAGCCCAGGGTTTCTCAATCCTCCCAGAGAGGTCAATGGCAACGAGAGTGATTCCAACCTCTTCTTCATGCCGTCTGGAACCGCTGCGTTCAAAGTCAACGATCGGCTTTATTTTGGCCTGGGCATGGCGGCCATCTCGGGGTTTGGCGTTGACTTCCCGGATGCCTTTCCATTGCCCAACGATCAGCAGTTCGTGACCACCAAGGGCTTTTTTAAGTTGGCGCCGACGGTTGCGTACAAGGTCAGCGACAAGCTCTCTCTCGGTGCCTCCATCAATATTGGCTACCAGAGTCTAGCCCTGAGCAATCCCTCATTTACCTTCTCGCAAAATCAGAAATTTGGTTTTGGAGTGTCATTGGGGGCGGTCTACCACATCAATGACAAGATGCAGCTTGGCGCGTCCTGGATAAGCAAAACGAACGTAAGTGAACACGAATTCAATACCGCCGCCGGCAAGTTTGAACTCGACATGGATATGCCCCAGTCCTTTGCGCTGGGCTTTGCCCTCCGCCCCCTCGATGGCATGCTGATCGAACTGGATGCCAAATGGATCAACTTCAGCGACACCATGGGATCGGTGAATATCAGTCACCCTGCCGGTTACACCCCGGGAGATTTTGGATTGACAGTGCCAACGGCACTGAACTTCGGGTGGGATGACCAACTGGTTCTAGCCCTGGGTGTGCAGAAAGAGATAAACCCGAAGACAACAGTGCGGTTTGGCGTCAACTATGCGGAGGCACCCTTTGATGAAGAGGATGTGGACAACAATCTCGGCTCCGTGGCGATTCCGGAACTGCACATCTCTCTGGGTATGACACGCAAACTCAGCGACCGCATCTCCGGTTCGCTCTCCTATACCTACGCCTTTGAAAATGAGTTGACGTCCAATACCGGCTCCGGCAATACCATATCCATCCAGCAGAACATCGTCTACCTGCAGTTGAGCTACGCGCTTTGATCCGATTCCATACTAATGAGGAGTACATGATGACTATTGATAGAATTGTCCGCCTGATGGCGGGAATGATGATCCTGCTGAGTCTGGCCCTGACTCACTATATCCATCCCTACTGGGCATTTTTGACACTTTTTGTCGGGGCCAACCTGATGCAGAGCGGTTTCACCAATATCTGTCCGCTCTCCAGCATCCTGAAAAAGCTGGGGGTGCCAGAAGAAACACCCTGTTCAAGCTGATAACCTGAAACCGAAATTCGGAGCGCCCTACGGGGCGCCCCGAATCGATGAGAGACAACCATTCTTTAACAGAGCGGCAAGCAGAAGCGGCAGGCGGCTCTTGATCGTAAAGTAAATCTGGGGCTACCCCCAAAAGGAGAGATTCACCCATGTGTAAGACTTGCTGGACCATTACTGCTCTGCTGTTAGTTGCGATACTGGGCATGGCCTACAAATTCATCATCCAGGGTAGTGTCGAACAGGCCAGCGACGGGCGATTGAGCCTGCAGCTAGAAACTGCCGAAAGGGATCTGGTACTGGGGGAGATGCGCGCTTTCCTGGTGGCCGTGCAACAGATCAATGAAGGCATCGTCCAGGATGACATGAAAAAGGTTGCCGATGCTGCACGCAAAGTGGGGCGCGCAGCGCAGGAGGCAGTACCAGGTTCTTTGATGGGAAAACTGCCCCTCGAGTTCAAGAAACTCGGATTCGATACGCATACCAAATTCGATTCTCTGGCCTTGGATGCTGAGCAGTTCGGTGACAAAGAACAGACCCTGGGCGCACTGGTCGAACTGATGCAAAACTGCATCGCCTGTCATGCGGGTTACCGCATCGATGTGGTTTCCGACTAGCGTCTGTCCAGAAACGGCGATATAAAATCGCAAATCGTTTTTAAGATTCTAGGCACCCCCAGGCCTGTGGTGTGGGGGCTCCTAGAGCGAGCGGAAGTGGTGCAGTCGAATACCGGAGATGTAGAGCACGACGAAGTAGAGCCCCCCCCCGCTAGCGATAAAGAAGGTGAGATGAACGATCCGGGTCCAAGTGCCTTGGCCGAGCCAAAGGTCGAGACTGCCGACCCCCCACAGCAGCAGCGCACCCATGGCGAAGGCTGCTATCGAGGCGCGCAGCCAGATCCCGGGCCAGCCGGGACGGGGCGTATAGATGCTCTGCCCCCGCAGTCCACGGTAGAGCAGCCAGGCATTCAGCGAAGAGGATATCGTGGTCGCCAGCGCCAGCCCGGCGTGATCCAGCGGAAACACCAGCAGCAGATTGAAGAGCATATTCGCCGCCATCGCTAAGATCCCGATCCGCACCGGGGTGCGGGTATCCTGGCGGGCATAGAAACCCGGCGCAAGAATCTTGATCAGCATGATCGCCATCAACCCAGGTGCGTAGGCCATCAGGCTGTAGCTCGACATCAGCACATCCTGCTTGGTGAAAGCTGCCGAGTGAAATAGGGTGGCAAGGGTCGGCCCGGCCAGCACAAACAACCCGACAGCCGCCGGCATCCCCAACAGCACCGTCACCCGCAGCGCCCAATCGAGGGTGTCGGAAAACTCCTGCTGAGACTTCTCCGCGTGCTTGCGTGACAGATTCGGCAGAATCACAGTGCCCAGCGCGACGCCGAGGATACCCACCGGAAACTCCATCAGACGGTCGGAGTAGTAGAGCCAGGAGATGCTGCCACTGACCAGAAACGAGGCAATCAAGGTATCCAGCAGCAGGTTGAGCTGGCTCACCGAGACCCCAAACAGCGCCGGTACCATCAGCTTCATCACCCGGATCACGCCGCGATCGTGGAATGCCACTCTTGGCCGCGGGATCATCCGGATCTGGTAGAGAAAGGGCAGCTGGAACATGAACTGCACACCGCCAGCCAGCAGCACCGCCCAAGCCAGCGCGACAATCGGCTGATCCATCATCGGCGATAGCCAGAGCGCACATCCAATCAGCGAGAGATTCAGCAACACCGGAGTGAAGGCAGGCGCACCAAAACGGTGATGGGCATTCAGCACTCCACCGGCGAAGGCGGTCAAGGAGATAAAAAAGAGATAGGGGAAGGTGAGATGCAGCATCTCCACCGCCAGTTCGTACTTGCCATCACCGTCACTGAGAAAACCGGGGGCAAAGATCATCACCAGCAGCGGTGCGGCCACCACACCAAGCAGGGTAGTTAGCAGCAGCACCACGCCAAGGGTGCCGGCCATCATATCGACAAACGCCTTCAGCTCCTGCTCCGAGCGCTGGCTTCGATACTCCGTCAGGACCGGTACAAAGGCGAGCGAAAACGCACCTTCGGCAAACAGACGGCGCAGAAAGTTGGGTATCTTGAACGCGACAAAGAAAGCATCGGTGGTCGCATCCGCACCAAACATGCGAGCCAGCACCAGATCCCGGACAAACCCCAGTATCCGGGAGATCATAGTGTTACTGCCTACCGTGGCAAAAGGTTTGAGAAACGAAGCCAGAACCCCATCCTTTGTTTGGTGGTAACTATCTCAGTGCGCCCCCATTCAGGGCACACACACCGAATAGCCACGCTTATTTTTAATATTCAAAGTGGACTAAGGATTATATGTGCAAATTTGGACAAGTTAAGTTAGAAATCCAGGAACCGGGCAGTAGCTCCAGCTAGAGTTGACAGAGAGCGCATTGTTTAGGATAATGCGCGCCCTTTCAGACACAGGATTTCCAGGAGACCCAAGTTGGCAAACTCAGCTCAAGCCCGTAAGCGCGCTCGTCAGGCAGACAAACGTCATCTGCGCAACCAGTCCCGCCGCAGCACCATGCGCACCGCAGTTAAGAAGGTTGTGAAACTGATCGCCAGCGGTGACAAAGAGGGCGCCAGCGAAGCCTACAAGACAGCAGTACCGCTAATCGACAGCACTGCCGGCCAGGGCCTGATCTCGAAAAACAAGGCAGCCCGCCATAAGAGCCGCCTCAACGCACAGATCAAGGCGCTGTAAGCCGAAAAGCGAATGCTCCTGTGAAAAAAACCGGCCCAGTGCCGGTTTTTTTATGCCCAGCAGAGAAGAAAACTAAATCAGCACCAGATTGTCACGATGGATCAGCTCAGGCTCATCCACATAGCCAAGTATTTCTTCGATACGCTGGCTCGGCTGCCCCATGATGCGGCGCGTCTCATGGGCGTTATAGTTTGCCAGCCCGCGCGCTACCTCTCCGCCATGACGATCTACGCAGACCACCGCCTCGCCACGCTGGAACTCACCATCCACCAGAGTGACCCCCACCGCCAGCAGGCTGCAGCCCTGTTCACGTAACACCCTTACCGCTCCGTCATCGAGCGTCAGCCGGCCACGCACCTGCAACTGTCCTGCGAGCCAGCGCTTGCGCGCCGCCTGTGGCTCCTGAGCAGGGATCAGCAAAGTACCGCTCATCTCCCCGGAGGCAAGACCATCAAGCACACCGGGGTGAGCGCCTGAGGCGATGATGGTGGCGGTGCCGGAGCGCGCCGCCAGACGCGCTGCCCTCACCTTGGTCACCATGCCGCCGCGCCCCAGCCCGCCAGCACTGCCGCCGGCCACCTGATCCAGTAGCGGATCATCGACCCGCGCTTCACGAATCAGCTGCGCCTGTGGATTGCCACGTGGATCGGCATCGAACAACCCTTCCTGATCGGTCAGCAACACCAGCAGGTCGGCCTCGACCAGGTTCGCCGCCAACGCCGCCAGGGTATCATTATCGCCAAATCGCAGCTCTTCGGTGGCGACGGTGTCGTTTTCGTTGATCACCGGCACCACCCCCAGATCAATCAGGGTACGCAGGGTGCTGAGGGCGTTCAGGTAGCGCATGCGGTCGGCGAGGTCATCCCGGGTCAGCAGGATCTGTGCTGTGTGCAGGCCGTGTTTCTGGAAACAGGCCTCGTAGGCACGGATCAGCCCCATCTGACCGATGGCGGCGGCGGCCTGCAGCTCATTCAGGCCGTGCGGGCGGCGACTCCAGCCCATCCGGCTCATGCCCTCGGCCACCGCACCGGAGGAGACCAGCACGATCTCATGGCCCGCCTGCCTGAGCCGCGCCATCTGCTCCACCCAAGGGGAGAGTACCGCGCGGGAGAGCCCCTTGCCGCCGGATGTCAGCAGAGCGCTACCGATCTTGACCACCCAGCGGCGTGTCTGGGGCAGGCTGTCGCGTGAGATTACCATCGATGATCCTGTGTCTGCCGCGCTCCGTCAGCCCTGTAACGGGTCCCAAGCCGCCTCAGGCTCCTCTTCGTCAGCGCAGCGCTCTTCTTGCCAGACCGCCTCCAGCCGGGCCATCAGATCAGCCACCAGCTGTTGCGCGCCCTCCCCGCTCACCGCGGAGATACCATACACCGGCCCCTGCCAGCCAAGCGCATCGACAATCGCCGTGAGCCGCTCACTGTATGCCTCGGGAGACAGCAGATCACGCTTGTTGAGCACCAGCCAGCGCTCGCGGCCGGCCAGCTCATCCGAGTAGCACGCCAGCTCCTGCTCGATGCGCCGCACCGCCTGTACCGGGTCATCCGACTCATCCAGCGGTGCCATATCGACCAGATGCAGCAGCAGACGGGTGCGTGAGAGGTGCTTGAGAAACTGGATGCCGAGCCCGGCCCCTTCCGCCGCGCCCTCGATCACACCGGGGATATCAGCCACCACGAAGCTGCGCTCGCGCGCCAGGCTGACCACCCCAAGGTTGGGATAGAGAGTGGTGAAGGGGTACCCCGCCACCTTCGGGCGGGCACTGGAGATCTTGCGGATCAGGCTCGACTTGCCGGCGTTGGGCATCCCCAGCAAGCCTACATCGGCAAGCAGGATCAGCTCCAATTGCAATTCGCGCCGCTCCCCCGGGGTACCGTGGANTAAACTGGCGTGGGGTGCGATTGGTGCTGCTCTTGAAGTGGATATTACCAATGCCGCGGGTACCCCCCTGGGCCACCAGCAGGGTCTGATGATGCTCCAGCAGTTCGCCGATCAACTCGCCGGTCTCCTCATCCCGCACCCGAGTCCCTACCGGCACCTTGACATAGCGATCCTCACCGCTGCGGCCGGTGCGCTCGCGCCCCATGCCGTTCTGCCCGCGTTGCGCCCGGTGGTGACGCTGGGTACGGAAGTCGACCAGAGTATTGAGACCGCTGTCGGCAATCAGATAGACGCTGCCGCCGTTACCGCCATCGCCACCATCCGGGCCACCCTTGGGAATATATTTCTCACGCCGAAAGCTGGCGGACCCGTTGCCACCATCCCCGGCTTCGACCTTGATCTTGGCCTCATCGACAAATTTCATGCTCTCCCCCCGATTGCCCCAGGCTCCCCAGAACGCAAAAGGCCCCGTCAAAGACGAGGCCCCTGGATAGCCGGATACGGACGATCTCAGTCGGCAACCACACTCACAAACTTGCGATTATGCGGCCCCTTGACCTCGAACACCACCTTGCCGTCAGCCTTGGCAAACAGGGTGTGATCCCTGCCAACACCAACGTTCACGCCGCCGTGAAAGCGGGTGCCGCGCTGACGCACCAGGATGCAGCCAGCTTTGGTGTCCTGGCCACCAAAGACCTTCACGCCCAGGCGTTTAGATTCTGAATCGCGGCCGTTACGTGTACTACCGCCTGCTTTTTTATGTGCCATTGCTCTAGCCTCCTCAGCCTGCGCTGATACCGGTAACCTGCAGTTCGGTGTACCACTGCCGGTGACCCTGCCGTTTCATATGATGCTTGCGGCGCCGGAACTTGATGATCTTGACCTTCTTGCCACGACCGTGGGACTTAACGGTGACGGTTACCTTGCCGCCATCAACGTAGGGCGCACCTACCTTGATATCTTCACCGTCCGCAACCATTAGAACCTTGTCCAATTCGACGGAAGCGCCCTCGTCAGCACTCAGCTTCTCAACCTTGATAGTGTCGCCTTCCGCCACACGATACTGCTTGCCGCCGGTCTGAATTACCGCATACATAGCTCATCATCCCCAAAAAAACCGTTGACTCTGCGCAGAACACCGCGCGGAAAGAGGCGGGATTCTATATGCTTGCAAGAAAAGAGTCAACACAGCGTTATGCACACTGCCTGACGAAGAGAAATGGAGCCGGCGAGAGGACTTGAACCCCCGACCAGCTGATTACAAATCAGCTGCTCTACCAACTGAGCTACGCCGGCAAGGAGGCGATTGTAGGACTTTATCTATAGGCTGGCAATCGCGTCGCGAAAGCACACTCACCCGGCCTGCGTTCAACCTGTGACGAGACGACACAACTGGTCGAACTTCTCGCGCAGAGTCGTCGAGCGCAGCGTCTCCAGCAATTCTCCCAGTTTGAAGGGATGGTGCTGCTCATAGGCCACCCCCAGTTGCGGCATCTCAGCAAGCCCCGACTCACGGGCGTGTTCGACGAAGCCTTTGTTCTTCCAGAAAAAGGCACCGGGCATGGTAGTGGGGATCACCAACACATAAAAGAGCGCCCGGCCGATGACAGAGACGATCAGGGCCAACAGCGCCAGGAGAATGAATGCCCAGGCACTATCGCCGTCGAGCAGACCGACACCCAGGACCAGCATCAGTGCCACGACCAACAGGCCGTTGCGCAGCCAGTAAGGATAGCCGTAGGTGGTGGTCTGTTCATAGAAGGAGGCGGCGCCCTCGCTCTCCTGGGCTTGCAGATCCCGCGCATGGTAGAGCAACCCAATGCCCTCCAGCGCCAGCCCCGTTCCCGCCACCATGGCAAGCAGTCGCCCCAGTTCTGGGGGCAACTGATTGGACGCCAGAGCCACCAGCGCCAGCAGCAGAGAACCCAGCGTCAGGGCAGTGCCGGCAAAAGTCGCCGCGGTATACCAGTGATCCCAAAATGGGCGGGCGGGAATCCGGTAGAGCTTATACATAAAGTATCCACCGATCCCGGCTCCCAACAGGCCGATTACCGCAAACAGGTCCTGCACGACCCCGGGAAAGGGGCTGTCGAAGAGCAGATCGGAGACGGCAAAGAAGGTAAAACCCGCCAACCCGGTAAAAAAGAGCGAAACACCGGCGATCTCACGGCTCACCGAAGAGAAGCGCAGATTGTAGAAGCCGCGATAGAAACGGTGGGGTTTACCCAGGTGCATAGTGAGCTTGAACAGGCCGACGCCCATCAACGCCAGCATCACCAGGGCAGCGGGCAGGAGAGCGCTGCCCGCTGTGAAGGCGACCATCGGTTGCAAACCCGCCCAAGCCCCCAGGGTCAGCAGCAGGAAGGCGCCCATCACCGTCTGTGCGCTGAGGGTGAAGGCGATATGGGCGTTCTCGTGGGAGCCGAGCAGCGTGCTCAGGTTCCATTCCCGTTTAAAACCGTGCTTCGGGTCGACCACCGGATGGAAGCTGCCATTGGCATCATCACGGTGGTATTTCACCGCCGTGCTGTCCACCCGCGCCATCTCCCGCTGGGTGGTACGGGTCTGCTGGAAGCGGATGTTGGGGTGGGTGATATCGGTGCGTGGGAAGCCAGGGATCTCACTCTTCGCCTGATCGCGTCCCTCAGGGATATTCTCGATCACGCCGAAGTCGAGGGCCTTGCCCAAGCAGGCGGCGACACAGGCAGGCTTGAGGCCCACTTCGAGCCGGTCCACGCACATATTGCACTTGCTCACCCGGCCCTTGACCGGGTCGAGCTGGGGCGCGTTGTAGGGGCAGACCCAGGTGCAGTAGCCGCAACCAAAGCAGATGTCCGGATCCTGCAGCACCGCGCCGTATTCGGCGAACTTGGTGTAGGCGCGGGTGGGGCAACCCTTCAGGCAGACCGGGTCATCGCAATGGTTGCAGGCCATGGAGATGTTGAGGCGCTGATAGGCCGGGTAGGTGCCGCCCTCCACGAAACCCACCGAGCGGAAGGCGATGTGCGCCGGGTTGTCGTTCTTCTCGCTGCAGGCCGCCTCGCAGGCGTGACAGGCGATGCAGTTGTCGGCGTTGAAGTAGAAGCCGTGCTGCTTGTAACGGTTGGGGTTGTCACCGATCCCATCATCACCGTTGATATTGAGGCTCTGGCCATGGAGCGAATCACCCGCCCTGGCCTTCTCGATCGGTGCGCCGTAGCGGTTGGTTTCCTGGCTCGTCGGGTCGTTGAGCCGGGCGTAGTCGGGTTCGTTTTCGCGTGCTTCAAACATAGTCATTTCTCATGGATAACCCGGGGTTGGAGCCAAACCGCCCATCTTTGATGCATGATGCCGACAGGCTTACGCGGTTTGACTCCGCCCCCCCTGAGCCTTAAAACTTGCGCATCTCTTTACTCAACCGGGCCGCGCCCAACTGGTCGGCAATACGTTCGATGCGCACGGCGGACTGCTTGTAGGCGGGCTGGCGAGAGTGCGGATCCAACAAACCCAGGGTCAGGCGGTTGGCGCAGTCGTGGAAATGGAAGGGCAGGAAGACCATGTTCTTCGGCACCCGCTGGGTGGGCTGGGCCATCACCACCGCATCGGAACGGCGTGACACCAGGCGGACATACTCTCCCCGCTGGATGCCCAACTCCGCCGCCAGATCCGGGTTGATCTCGATGAACGGGATCGGGCTGTACTTATTATTGTTGCCGATCTTGCCGGTCTTGGTACGGCCGTGCCAATGTTCGATCAGGCGCCCGGTGTTAAGCCAGACGGGGAACTTCTCGTCCGGCACCTCTNATTGTCGATGAAGGGCAGCGGGATCAGCTTCGCCTTGCCGTCCGGGTGACGGAAAGTGGCATCCTCGGTATAGAGGCGTTTGCCCCCCTTGGGCGGCGCCTCGCCCCTCTCCACCTGCTCATGGGTGTAGGGCCACTGGATGCCGCGATTTTTTTCGATCAGCTCGTGGTTCATGCCGGAGATGTCGGCAAACCGCCCCTTGGAGAGCTCACCCATCTCCAGGAAGATGTCGGGTGCCCGCTCAGGAAAGTTAACCTTGCCGTCGCGATTGAAACGCTCGGCCATGCGGTTGAAGATCCACAGGTCAGGTTTGGCCTGTCCCGGCGTTGGGCTGATTGGCTTGACCAGGTTGATGCGTCGCTCGGTGTTGGTCATCACACCTTCCTTTTCCGCCCAGGTGCCAGCAGGCAGGTAGACATGGGCGTACTGAGCGCTCTCGGTGTCCTCGTAGCAGTCCTGCACAGCACAGAACTCCAGCTTCTCCATCGCCTTGCGGATGCGCGAGGTGTTGGGCAGGGAGGACAAGGGGTTGGTGGCGATCAGCCACAGCCCCTTGATCTGGCCCGACTCGATGGCGTGATAGATATCGGTCTGAAACAGGCCGCGCTTCTTGGGGAAGAACTCGGGGTCCACGTTCCAGAACTTGGCGATCTCCTCGCGGTGTTCGGGGATCTCCAGGTAACGGTAGTTGGGCAGGCCGGAGCAGGAAGACCACTCGCGGGTGCCCATGGCATTGCACTGGCCGGTGATAGAGAGGCTGGTGCCGCCGGGCTTGCCGATATTGCCGGTGAGCAGCGCTAGGTTGTTGATCCCCACGACCCCATCAGAACCGTGGGTGGACTGGTTGATGCCCATGGTCCAGATCTGCATCGCCGCACCGGCGTTGGCAAACAGCCGGGCGACATGGCGGATGGTGTCCTCGTCAATGCCGCAGATCTTGGATGCCGTTACCGGGTCATAATTGGCCACTTCTGCCCGAAGCTCTTCGATGCCGTTGGTATTAGCCTCGATATAACGTTTGTCTTCCAGGCCTTCGTCCAGGATCACATGCATCATCGCATTCTGCAGCACCACATCTGTGCCGGGGGTGATCGGCAGATGCATGTGGGCGTTCTGCGCCAGCATGGTGACCCGCGGGTCCACCACGATCAGAGGAAAGCCGCGCCGCTCCTGTGCCTCTTTCATGCGCCAGTAGATGATCGGGTGCTGCTCCGGCAGGTTGGAACCCCAGGCGATCAGGCAGTCGGTGTGCTCAAAGTCATCGTAGCAACCCGGTGGGCCGTCGGAGCCAAAGGAGCGCTTGTAGCCGGAGACCGCCGAGGCCATGCAGAGGGTGGTATTGCCGTCGTAGTTGTTGGTACCGATCAGGCCACGGGTGAGCTTACCCAGGGTGTAGAACTCCTCGGTGAGCATCTGTCCGGTAGAGATGATGGCGAAGGCGTCACGGCCATACTGCGCCTGGATGCGGCGGATCTCGTCGTGGGTTTTATCCAGGGCCGTATCCCAGTCGGTGGGCTGCCAGGGCTGGTGCCACTGCTCGCGTATCTTGGGTTCCAGGCCGCGGCCGGCGGAGTCGAATAGTTCGTGCTCGAAGATGCCCTTCAAGCACAACTTACCGCGGTTGACGTCGGCCTCCGCCACGCCTCGGGAGGCAACCGGTTTGCCCTCGGCATTCAGCCCCACCTCAATGGAGCAGCCGGTGGAGCAGTAGCCGCAGGCGGCGTACTTCCACTCGACCACACCCTTGTCGGCAATCGTGATCGGATTCTTCTTTGTCCTGCCAAACAGCATGATGTCTCCTCACTTCATAGGGCGAGCTGTGCCCGCCATAAGAGACTCGTGACGACCGCTTGTCGGGCACAGCCCGACCTGGCATTCATGCAGCGGCCTCTGACGGTTGTAGTTGCAGATAGACCAGGCCATCCTCAACCCGCACCGGGAAGACATTGGCACAGCCCTCATCCGGCCCCAACGCCTCACCACTGGTCAGATCGATCCGCCAGTTGTGTAGCGGACAGGTGACGGAGGTGCCGTGCATGATGCCTTGCGACAGAGGGCCGCTCTTGTGCGGACAGGCATCCCGGATCGCATAGACCTGATCGTCACTCCCCCGGAACACAGCGATATCCATGTCACGGGTCTTGATCATGCGGGAGCCGAGCACCGGGATCTGCGCCAGCGCTACTACTTCAGTCCATTTGCTCATCGTCTTGCTCCTTACACTGCCAGTTGGATAGGGGTGAATTCGTTGGCCTGAGCGCCATCGGCCCGCGCCTTCCAGGGATCGACCTGGGCATAGCGCTGGCTCAGTTTGAAGCGTTGGTAGAGGGTCTTGCGTCCCACCTCGTCTTCCAGGATGCGCTGCTTGATATAGCCCAGTCCCACGCGCTCGACCCAAGGGGCGGTACGCTCCAGATAGTGGGCCTGTTCGCGATAGAGCTGGGTGAAGGCGCCGCAGTACTCCAGCACCTCCTCTTCAGTCTCCACCCGGCACAGCAGGTCGGTGACACGCACCTTGATACCGCCGTTGCCACCGATGTGCAGCTCGTAGCCGGAATCGACACAAACCACGCCGAAGTCCTTGATGGTGGCCTCGGCGCAGTTGCGCGGACAGCCGGAGACCGCCAGCTTGAACTTGTGTGGCATCCAGGAGCCCCAGGTGAGTTCTTCCAGCTTGACACCCAGACCAGTGGAGTCCTGGGTGCCGAAGCGACACCAAGTCTTGCCGGCGCAGGTCTTCACTGTGCGCATCGCCTTGCCGTAGGCATGACCGGAGACAAAGCCCGCCTCCGAGAGATCCCGCCAGACCGCCGGCAGATCCTCTTTTTTTATGCCGAACAGGTCGATGCGCTGGCCACCGGTGACCTTCATCTCCGGCACCTCGAACTTGTCGCAGACATCGGCGATGGCGCGTAGATCCTTGGGGGTACAGAGGCCACCAAACATCCGTGGCACCACCGAGTAGGTGCCGTCCTTCTGGATGTTGCCGTGGGCGCGCTCGTTGATGAAGCGTGACTGAAGGTCATCCTGGTATTCGTCGGGCCAGTTAGCCAGCAGATAGTAGTTGAGGGCGGGACGGCAGCTGGCGCAGCCGTCCGGGGTTTTCCAGTTGAGGTAGTCGAACAGCTGGCGCATCGACTTGAGTTGTTCTTTCTGGATCGCCTCCATCACCTCATCGTGACTCAGCTCCGTACAGCTGCACATCGCCTGCTTGTTCGGTGAGGCGTCGTAGCCTTCGCCGACGGTGCTTGCCAGTATCGCCTCCACTAGGCCGGTACAGGAGCCGCAGGAGGCGGAGGCCTTGGTATGGGCACGCACCTCTTCGAGGGTGAACAGACCCTTGGTGCTGATAGCATTGACGATGTCGCCTTTACAGACACCATTACAGCCGCAGATCTCCGCGTCGTCGGAGAGCATCGCCACGCGAGTCTCATCGCCGTGACCCGCATCACCTAGGTCGTGTTGGCCGAACAGGATGGTGCTGCGGAGGCTGGAGATGTCGGTGCCCTCACGCAGCAACTGGAAGTACCAGGTACCATCCATGGTATCGCCGTACATCACCGCACCCTTGATCCGGTTGTCGCGAATCACCAGCTTCTTGTAGACGCCCTGAGCCGCATCCTGCAGCACCAGGGTCTCATCACCCTCCTCCTCGTTGAACTTACCCGCGGAGAAGAGGTCGATGCCGGTCACCTTCAGCTTGGTGGAGGTGACGGAACCTTCGTAACGGCCATAGCCAAGTTGGGCCAGATGGTTGGCGCAGACCTTAGCCTGCTCAAACAGAGGCGCCACCAGACCGTAGCAATCGCCCCGATGTTGTACGCACTCTCCCACTGAGTAGATTTTCGGATCGAAGGTCTGCATGGTGTCGTTGACCACGATGCCGCGCTCGCAGTGGATGCCCGCCTGCTGCGCCAGCTCGATGTTGGGGCGGATACCCACCGCCATCACCACCAGGTCGGCCTCGACAGCAGAGCCATCGGCAAACTTCACGCCGGTGACATGCTCGTCACCAAGGATCACCTCGGTCTGCGCCTCCATCAGGAACTCCAGGCCCTTCTGCTCCAGGGATGCCTTCAGCAGGTTGGCCGCCGGCTTATCGAGCTGGCGCTCCATCAGGGTATCCATCAGATGCACCACGGTGACATCCATACCGTTCTTCATCAGACCATTGGCTGCTTCCAGACCCAGCAAGCCGCCGCCGATCACGACTGCCTTTTTATGGCTGGCGGCGATTTCCAACATGATCTCTACATCTTTGATGTCGCGGAAACCGATCACCCCACGCAGGTCAGCGCCGGGCACAGGGATGATGAAGGGAGTGGAGCCGGTGGCGATCAGCAAACGATCATAGGCGACCGACTTGCCCGATGCGCTCTTCACCTGACGCGCGACCCGGTCGATCTCCACCACCGGATCACCGGCGTGCAGGATGATGCCGTTCTCGGCGTACCACTCGCGGTTGTTGAGGACGATCTCGTCGAACGTCTTTTCACCGGCCAATACCGGCGAGAGCATAATGCGGTTGTAGTTGGGGTGAGGTTCGTCACCGAATACGCTGATCTCGTATCTGCCCGCCTCTTCGAGTTTGAGCAACTCCTCCAGGGTGCGGATACCGGCCATACCGTTACCGATTAAAACCAACTTCTCTTTCATCTTTACCCTCTACATCTGATCCTGAAGCGGAACATCACCGCTCCGCTTTCAGATCCACTGAGCAAAGGCCATGCCAGAATCGAATATCGAGGTTTATCTCCTTATTTATCGGGCAACATCGATGCAATAGGAAAGCCAGCACAGAGTTGCCTCACCCATCCATGCACCATTCTGGTGCATTTACTACCATGTCTGCCCTGCAAAAAAACCTGATGTTTTTGATGGAGGGGCGGAGTCAAATTTGACTCCGCCCTCTATAGAACAGTCGGTGCCATTCGGGGCTGAGCGCGCTGTTCAAAAATAGAACATCACTGCTCCAGCACGCACCGATTTCGAACTTCACAATAGGACCTGGGCCGATAGAGCCCCTCTAATTCACCATATAATTCAACAAGATATGGTGATGGCATGGATTTCGCATGTGAATAACGCATTATCCAAGTAGCGTAGGAATTCCCTCATGTCGGAAAGCAAGCTCAACCTTTTTTCTTTCACAGGAAAGGTAAAGACACTCCATCTCACCTGGTTCGCCTTCTTCCTGACCTTCATGGTCTGGTTCAACCACGCGCCGCTGATGGCCGCGATCCAAGAGGCCTTCGATCTGACCACGCAGGAAGTGAAGGCGCTATTGATCATCAACGTAGCGCTGACCATCCCGGCGCGGATCGTGATCGGTATGCTGGTGGACCGGTTCGGCCCACGGATCATCTTCTCCTCACTGCTCCTCTCCTCCAGCTTCATCTGTTTCTGGTTCGCCATCGCGGACTCTTATACCGCCCTGCTGGCCAGCCGCTTTGCCCTGGGCTTTGTCGGTGCGGGCTTTGTCATCGGTATCCGCATGATCGGTGAGTGGTTCCCCGCCAAGCAGGTCGGTGTTGCTGAAGGTATCTATGGCGGCTGGGGTAACTTCGGTTCCGCCGCTGCAGCCATGATCCTGCCCACTCTGGCCCTGATGTTTGGTGGTGACGATGGCTGGCGTTACGCCGTCGCCGCCACCGGCGCAATCACCCTGGTCTACTCTTTCATCTACTACCGGTTGGCGCGCAACACGCCGAAGGGCTCCACCTACTTCAAGCCGAAGAAGACCGGCGCCATGGAGGTGACCAGCAAGGGTGACTTTTTCTTCTATCTGCTGATGAATATCCCCATGTATGCGGCCCTGGCGGTGCTGACCTGGAAGCTGGGCCCGGACAACCTGAAGATCCTCGGCGCCAGCGCCGCCAACGCCATCTATATCGGCCTAGCTGCCCTCTACGCCTATCAGACCTCCCAGGTATGGCGCATTAACAAGCATGTCTTTAAGGAGGAGGTACCGGAGATCCACCGCTACAAATTCAAGCAGGTGGCGATCCTCGATCTGGCCTACTTCGTGACCTTCGGTTCTGAGTTGGCGGTAGTCTCCATGCTGCCTCTCTTCTTTAAGGAGACTTTTGACCTGAGCATAGTGCAGGCAGGTCTGCTGGCATCTGGCTTTGCTTTTATGAATCTGGTGGCGCGTCCTAGTGGCGGCCTCTTCAGTGACAAGTTCGGTCGTCGCAAGATGCTCAGCCTGCTCATCACCGGACTGGCCATCGGCTACTTCATTCTGGGCCAGATCACCTCGGGTTGGCCGCTTGCACTGGCAGTGATCGCCACCATGGCCTGCTCCTTCTTCGTCCAGGCAGGTGAAGGCGCGGTGTTCGCCATGGTACCCCTGGTCAAGCGCCGCATGACGGGACAGGTAGCCGGTATGGCCGGCGCCTACGGCAACGTGGGTGCGGTCACTTTCCTTACCATCTTCTCCTTTGTCTCACCCCAGATTTTCTTCCTGGTGATTGCTGGCGCAGCTGTCGTCTGCCTGCTGGCGGTTCAGCTCCTGGATGAACCCCAAGGCCACACTGCCGAGGTGATGGAGGACGGTAGCGTGCAGATGATCGAGGTGAGTTAAGCTGAACCGACTCAACCATTGTAGGAGCGCCGCTAGCGGCGCTCCTACGGGACGAATATGAGCACCAAACTCGAAATCGACTACGCTTTCCGCAGTGAGGCTGGTGTCAAACAGAATAATGATGACACCTGCAACGTCTGCATCCCCGAGGACAATCTGCTGCTGAGCAAGGGGATTGCCGCCGCCATCGCCGACGGGGTGAGCTCCAGCGAAGGTGGCGGGCGGGCCAGTCAGATCTGTGTCTCCGGGTTTCTCTCCGACTACTTCAGCACCCCCGAGTCGTGGAGCGTCAAGACCTCTGCCGGCAAGGTGCTGGGGGCGCTCAATCGCTGGCTCTACAGCCAAGGGCAGTCCGACTATGATTCGGCACGGGGCATGCTGACCACTTTCAGCGGCCTGGTACTCAAGTCGACCACCGCCCACATCGTGCATATCGGTGACTCCCGTATCTATCGCTATCACAATGGCGACCTGGAGCAGATCACCCGCGACCATCGAGCCTGGGTCTCCAAGGAGAAAGAGTTCCTCTCCCGCGCCATGGGCGCCGACCCACACATCGACATCGACTACCATGCAGTCGCCGTGGATGAAGGCGACCGCTTTATCTTCACCAGCGACGGCATCCACGACTTCCTCACCCGCCGAGAGCTGCTGAAGATTCTCAACAGCAATAATTACAATCTGCAGGCCTGCGCCAATGCGCTGGTAGAGACAGCGCTGGAGAACGGCAGCACCGACAACGCCAGCTGCCAGATCATTCACCTGTTGAAACTCCCGCAGGAGACTGAGGCCGACATCTTCCAGCGGGTCTCAGATCTGCCATTTCCACCCGACCTTCAACCCGGCATGAAGATCGATGGCTACGAAATTCTGCGTGAGATGCACGCCAGCAAACGCAGCGAGGTGTTTCTCGCGCTGGATCTCACATCAGGCGATAAGGTCGTACTGAAGACCCCGTCGGTCAACTATCGGGATGATGCAGACTACCTGGAGGGTTTTCTGCTTGAGGAGTGGGTGGGCCGACGTATCCGCAATGCCCATATCCTGCGCATTCTCGAACCCCGCAACCGCCACTTCCTCTACAACATCAGCGAATACGTGGAGGGGCGCAGCCTAGGCCAATGGATCCAGGACAATGGCCCGGCGGACCTGCACCAGACCCGCGCCCTGGCGGAGCAAATCATCGACGGCCTGAGGGCGCTGCACCGCATGGAGATGTTTCATCAGGATCTGAAGCCGGACAACATCCTGATCGATAGCCACGGCACCGTGAAGCTGATCGACTTCGGCTCCACCCGGGTCGCAGGCATGGAGGAGATCGAGAGTGAGATCGACCACAGCGCCCCCNAGGGCACCCTCGATTATGCAGCGCCAGAATGTCTGCGCGGTGAGTCCTGCACCCATGCATCGGACCTCTACTCCCTCGGCGTCATCCTGTATGAGATGCTGACCGGGAAACTGCCCTATGGTGAGAGCGACAGCCCCCACCTAAAACAGAGACTAAACTACCGTCCCGCGCGCCGTTACAATCCTGAGATTCCCGCCTGGGTGGATGCTGCACTTGAACGGGCGGTGCACCCGCTTGCTTCAAAGCGCCACAAGACATTGTCAGAGTTGCAACACGATCTGGCGCATCCCAACCCCATTTATCGTGAACAGGCAGAACTGCCGCTGCTGGAACGCAATCCTCTGCTCTTCTGGCAGACCCTGGCCGGATTGCTGCTGCTCA